>CALCIC010000130.1 GCA_937907405.1 uncultured Isosphaeraceae bacterium
CCGCTGAGCCTTCCGGCGGGATTCCGTTCACCAGGCGGGCTGCCCCGTGGATCGCATCACGGCGGTCCACAGGTCGCTCGCGACGTCGAGCCGCTTATGGCTCGCGACGGCCGTCCGGATCGGTACGTGGACAAGCTCGTTGTGGAGGGAGCCGACCATCATTCCGGTTTTGCCCGACATCCCGGCGTGGACGGCCATCCGCGCCATCTGATCGCTGAGGATGCGATCCGAGGGATTGGCGGGCACGGACCGGATGAAGTAGCTGGGATCGAGATACTTCAAGTTGACGTCCACGCCTCGCTCTCTGAAGTGGCGCTTGATCTCCTCGCGGAGGAACAGGCCGACGTCCTGATGCAGGATGTTTCCCGAGGCGTCGGTCTCGCCGGCCTTCTCTCGTTCGAGCAGATGCTGACCGGCCCCTTCGGCCACGACCACCAGGGCGTGCTCGCGGGTGGCCAGTCGATGTTCGAGGGCCGCGAGGAAGCCGTACTCGCCTTCGAGCTGGAACGGGATCTCCGGGATCAGGACGAAATTGGCGTCCTGGCTGGCGAGCGCCGCGCCGGCCGCGATGAAGCCGGCGTCGCGTCCCATCAGCTTGACCAGGCCGATCCCGTTGGGCGCGCACCGGGCCTCGACGTGCGCGCCGCGGAGCACCTCTTGCGCCTTCTCAAGCGCCGTGTAATAGCCGAACGACGTGTAGACGAATTCGATGTCGTTGTCGATGGTCTTGGGGATGCCGACGATCGCCTTGTCGAGGCCGCGGCGTCGGGCTTCCTCGGCGATCTTCAAGGCCCCGCGCTGGGTGCCGTCGCCGCCGACGCAGAAGAGTATGTCGATCGATTCGCGAACCAGCGTGTCGACGACCACCTCCGGGGGCACCGGGCCCCGCGAACTGCCCAGGACGGTCCCCCCCATGTCGTGGATGTGGTCGGTGTAGGCCGACGTCATCTCCACCATCTTCAGGCCCGAATCCGGGCTCAGGCCCATGTACCCGTTGCGGACGCCGAGGACCCGGGGAACCTCGTAGTTGTACGCCAGTTCCGAGTAGATGGAGCGGATGACGTTGTTGAGCCCCGGTGAAAGGCCGCCGCAGGTCACCACCGCTCCGCAGACGCGACGGGGATCGAAATAGATCCGCTCGCGCGGGCCGGCCTCCTCCAGCGAGAAATGCGGCCCGGCGTCGTACTGCGGCCCGATCTTGTGCTGGAGCCGGACCCGCGAGTGGTCCTCCAGAAACCCCACGTCCCGAAGCCGCACGAGCGGCGATTCGATCGTACAAGGCCCGAGAACGTCGACCTCGAAGTCCTTCTCAGTCCACATGATTCCACGTCGCTCCGTTGAGAATCTCGCTCGCAAGCGGCCACACCGCATGGCCGCGGCGTCGTTCACCCGGCTCTTTCGACTCTCTCCAGTTGACCAGCGTGAGTGGATGCCCGAGCATCTGGATCCGCTGGAAATGGGCCGTGTTTCCGGTGACGAGCTCCAGGCCGTGATGCAAGGCGATGGCCGCGATCATCGGATCGGCGACGCCGATCGGCTGGCCGCTGCGCTCCAGTTCGCCGGCGATCCGGCCCGCCAGTTCGGCGGCGGGCTCATCGAAAGACAGGATTTCTTCCGTCGCGATCGACGCGAGGAACGTTTGCAGGCGGCGGGCGGATTGCGTCCGCTGGAGTCCCCTGACGATCTCCATGACGGTGATCGTGGAAATCGTGTATCGGCCGTGGGAGCGACGGTAGGTTTTGCCGTTGCCGATTACCTTCGGGTCGACGCCCTTGCCGAGTTCGGAAAAGACGTCGGTGTCGATCAGCGCCTTATTCAACGACGATGCCTCGCCCCTTGTCCTCACGTCGTCTGCGGTACGCGTCGGCGACGATTTCATCCATCAAGTCGGCGTCGTCCCGCATCGAGCCGATCACCGGATCGTGATCGTCCTGAACGGCGGGGGGCTCTGGATGATGCTTGAGTTCATGCAAGAGCAGTCGAGCGGCTTCGGCCATGGCGTCGTCGACCGACGCGAAATGGCCGCCGTGCACGACCGCCTCGATGGACGATTCCAGCTCTTTGGGTAAATGTATGGTCATGTTCATGCCCCTCCTGTATCAACCAGTCTATCACGGCGGCGCCGCCTTGCCAACACGGCCCCGGCCCGGTCGGTCGGCGGATCGCTTTCGGGAACCGAGCGGGGCTCGGCCCGGAAGGGATCGCCCCACCCGTTTGGATTTTACCTGTATGTCTGTTGACTTCCAGCCGGGAACCGGCTCCAATCCCCGCTGGTTTGGGATTTTCTCGGGCGTTTCTTCACGCTCAACGGCTGCAAGTGAGGAGAACGGACATGACCAGGCTGATCACCTGCCTGTGGTTCGATCGCGGCCAGGCCCGCGAGGCGGCCGAGTTCTACGCGAGCGTGTTTCCCGACAGCCGCGTCGGCAAGGCCAACGCGTCGGCCGCGGACAATCCGTCGACGAAGGCGGGCGAGGAGCTCACCGTCGAATTCACCGTGCTGGGACAGGCGTACGTCGGCCTGAACGGCGGGCCGATTTTCAGGCCGAACGAGGCGGTCAGCTTCATGGTCCTGACCGAGAACCAGGAGGAGACCGACCGCTACTGGAACGCCATCGTCGGCAACGGCGGCCAGGAGAGCGCCTGCGGCTGGTGCAAGGATCGCTGGGGCTTCTCCTGGCAGATCACCCCGCGCATGCTTCTCGAAGCGACGACCGACCCGGACCGCGCCGCCGCGAAGCGGGCCATGGAAGCCATGATGAAGATGAAGAAGATCGACATCGCCACGATCGAGGCCGCGCGAAAGGGCGTGGATTAGCCAATCCAGCAGCGCGCTGCTCGGCCTGAGTCTCCGCGCGCAAAGGCGGTCGGCAGTGATTGATTAGGCATGGCAAGGCGATCAATAGGTCATATCTTATCCGGAATCCCTTGAAATCGGTTCGGATCGGGGTGAGCGACAGGTAAGATTCCGCCAACTGAACGCAAAAAGTGACAAAAATTATATTGACATAGCTCGTCGAGATCGAATACTCTGAACAAGCTTGCTTAAAATTAGATGTCCTGGTCACCATTCCCCAGGATAAGCAGAATGTCAATCGATCCGCAGCAATCGCGTTTGTTTGTTCGCCTCCGACGGCGCGCATCCTTCGTTCTTTTTGCCATCCTGCTCGCATTCCCCACTTTGGTCCTGGCCGACACCTGCTACGGAATTAATCCAGCCGGTTCGATCAGCGGCTTCAGCGGCTTCTGGGATTTCATGATGACTTAATTGGACGTACACATGGACAGAGACGTATACGTGGGACTGCTTTCCGAACGACTGTGATACATCGGCGTGTGGAATTTGCGAAAGGCGATCGGCTGGTGGAATTCCACCAATGGCATAGAACGGTTTACACATGAGT
>CALCIC010000131.1 GCA_937907405.1 uncultured Isosphaeraceae bacterium
CCGCCGCGCCTCCGGGCCGGTCTGCCAGACGCTCAAGAACCAGACCCAGTCGAAGCCCGTCTCGGCCAATCGGTCGAGTGCGACGTCGGGGACGTCGTCCAGGGTCGCGCGCCGTTTCAGGCCGCGGGACAGGTCCGTCAACCAGACGCGCGTGTTGATCTGGTAGAGCGATGGATAACGATCTGACCGCATGTTGTTCTCACTTGCTCATCCGGGGGAATCCGCTGTTCGGCCGAGGAACGAGGCGAACACGAACGTGCCGAGGATCGAGACGAGGGCGTACGCGACCACCGCGGTGACGGCCTCGGAGCCCGCAAAGCTGCGATTGACGATCAAGAGCGCCACGGCGGCGTTGCGGCCGGTCGTGGTCACCGAGAGCGCTCTGCGGACCGCGAGGTCGGGGCCTCCGCAGAACCAGCCGATTCCGAGACTGCCGGCGAAGAGCAGAATCATCCCCGTCCAGCCCCGAATTCTGATCGCGGCCAGCATCTCGTACTGCGTCGCCAGGATCGCGCCGATCAGGACCAACATCATCACGTTTGCAAGCCGGTAGACCAAATCGGCGGCTTTCTCCGCCAGCCAGGGCGCCCACTGACGAAGGGCCAGCCCCGCCGCGAGCGGCAGCAATTGCGCGAGCAACAAGACTCGCAGGACGGCCGGATAATCGATTTGCAAGTTACTTCCCGGCGCGATCCAGGTCATCGAGAGGCTGACCAGGGCCGGCGAGAGCACCGCGGACGACCCGGCGAGGATCATCATCATGCCGACGGCCCAGGCGACGTTCCCCCTGGCGATCGTCGCCGCCACCGGACCGAACGCAGCGCCCGGGCAGACCGCGAGAGTGAGAAAGCCAGCCGAAACCATCGCGCGGGCTTGGAACAGGTACAGCAGGCCGACCGTCAACACCGGCGCCAGAACGTAATTGGCGATCAGGCCCGAGGCGATCCGATGCAACGGCCGGAGCGATGACGCGACCGCTTCAAACCTCACTTGCAACCCCATGGCCAGCATCATCGTCACAAGCGCGGCCACGTTGAGGAGGGTGATGAACCGAGCGGCGTTCACGGCGCCTGATCCTCCTTTCGGATCATCGCGTTCGGCCTGACGTTCAAGCATGGTCAAACGGCCGCGGTCGCCGGCTCGACTGGCTGCGCGGCCAGACCGGTCTGAAGGAGGCGCTCGGGCGACGTGGTGGCGAACAGATGCATGAGGCGGGCGATGACGCCGGTCCAGCCGGTTTGGTGGCTGGCGCCCAGCCCGGCCCCGTCGTCGCCGTGGAAGTATTCATAGAAGAGGATCAGGTCGCGCCAGTGGGGGTCCTCCTGAAACTTCCTCGATCCGCCGTAGACCGGGCGGCGGCCGTCGTCGTTCCTGAGGAAGATGCTTGACAACCGGCGCGTGATCTCCTCGGCCACCTGGTACAGCGTCATCAACCGGCCGGAACCGGTCGGGCATTCAACCTGGAATTCGTCGCCGTAGTAGGTGTAGCTTTGCAGCAAGGCGCGGACGATCAGCGCGTTGACGGGCATCCAGACGGGTCCGCGCCAGTTGGAGTTGCCGCCGAACATGCCGGTGTCGGATTCGGCCGGCAGATACCCGACGCGATACTCCTGGCCGCCCGCCTGAAACACGAACGGGTGGTCGGCGTGAAACCGGCTCAGGGAGCGAACGCCGAACTCGCTGAGGAACTCGTCCTCGTCGAGCATCTTGGCGAGCACGCGGCGGAGCTTGGTTTCGTCGAGGATCGACGCGAGCAGGCGACCCGAGACGCCCGGCTTTTTCGGGTCGTGAATCGACGCGATCAATTCCGGGCGCGCGTTGATGAAGTTCATCATGCGTTTGCCGATTTCGGGGTTTTTCCGCAGGACCGCCCCATCGAACGTGGTGGCCGCGCAGAGCGGCAACAGCCCGACCATCGATCGAACCTTGAGCCGCTGAGCCTGGCCGTCGGGCAACCGCAGCACGTCGTAGAAGAAGCCGTCTTCTTCGTCCCACATTCCCGCGCCTCCGCCGACCTTGGCCAACGACGAGGCGATCCAGAGGAAATGCTGGACGAACTTCAGCGCCATGTCGGCGTAGTCGGGATCGGTCAGCGTCAGCGTGGCGGCGATCTGGAGCATGTTCTCGCAAAACAGGCACATCCAGGCGGTGCCGTCGGCCTGTTCGAGATACCCGCCCGTCGGCAGCGGCGCGCTGCGGTCGAAGACGCCGATGTTGTCCAGCCCCAGGAAGCCCCCCTCGAACACGTTGCGGCCGAAGCGGTCCTTGCGGTTGACCCACCAGGTGAAATTCAGAAGCAGTTTCTGGAAGATCGCCTTGAGCCAGGCCTTGTCGCCTTCCCCTTTCCGCGAGGTCTCAATCAGGTAGGTGAAGATGGTCGACCAGGCGTGCACCGGCGGATTGACGTCGCCGAAGTTCCACTCGTACGCCGGGATCTGGCCGTTGGGGTGCATGTACCGCTCGCGGACCATCAGATTCAGTTGGTCCTTGCCGAAATCCACGTCCACCAGGGTCAACGCGGTGACGTGGAACGCCAGGTCCCAGGCGGCGTACCACGGGTACTCCCACTTGTCGGGCATCGAGATGACGTCGCCGTTGTACATGTGGTGCCAGTGGTCGTTCCGCGGCGCCTGCTTGCGGTCCTCCTTGAACGGATCGGCCCCGCGCTCATCGAGCCACTTGTCCACGTCGTAGAGGTAGTACTGCTTGCTCCACAGCATCCCCGCCAGGGCTTGCCGCATCACATTGGCCTGATCGGCGTTGAGCGAAGGAGGAATGACCGTCTGGTAGAACTCGTCCGCTTCCTCGCGTCGAAGCTCGAGGATCGCATCGAAATCGCGGAACGGGTCTCCCCCGTCGGTCGGTCCGGTCGGCGAAAGCCGAAGCCGAATGGTCTCGCGGTCGCCCGGCTTCACCGCGACGTGGTAATGCGCCGCCGCCTTGGTCCCCTTCTCATCCGGGTCGACCGCGTCCTTGCGGCCGTCGACGAGGCAGTTGTTGATGCCGTCCTTGACGTAGGGCGTGCGATTGGGAACGCCGAAGATGCGCTGGGTGTTGGTCTCGTTCTCCGTGAACAGAAAACCGGCCGGGCCGTCGCAATCAAGCCGACGCACTCCCAACGTCGGGTGGACCGCCTCGACGGCGTCGCCGACTCGTTTCATGCTCGGCCGATCCGCGGCGGCGCCCCACGACCACTCGTTGCGGAACCAGAGCGTGGGCAGAACGTGCAGTTCGGCCGGCTCCGGGCCGCGATTGAAGACCGTGATCTGGACGAGCAGGTCTTCCGGAGAATCCTTCGCGTATTCGACGAACACGTCGAAGTAACGGTCTTGATCGAACACGCCGGTGTCGAGCAGCTCGTACTCGAATTCGTTTCGAGAGCGTCCGCGGCTGGCGTCGACGAGTTCGGCGTAGGGGAAGCGGGATTGGGGATACTTATAGAGATACTTCATGTACGAATGGGTCGGCGTGCTGTCAAGGTAGAAGTAGTACTCCTTGACGTCCTCGCCGTGGTTGCTCTCGCTGTTGGTCAGCCCGAACAGCCGCTCCTTGACGATGGGGTCCTCGCCGTTCCACAGGGCCAGCGCGAAACAGAGCAACTGATGATCATCCGATATGCCCGCCAGGCCGTCCTCGCCCCATCGATAGGCGCGGGACCGGGCTTGATCATGGCTGAAGTAGTTCCAGGCGTCGCCCCCCTCGCTGTAATCTTCGCGAACGGTCCCCCACTGCCGCTCGCTCAGGTAGGGCCCCCATTTTTTCCAGGGGACGGATTGTGTACGAGCCGCTTCAAGGCGAATCTGCTCGGCGGTCATGTCAGCCGTCCCTTTGGATCGGGAAGCCAGCGAGAGATGGGAATGGTGCTGACTATGAGTATAACCAGCGCCGGCCCACGAGCACGGTGAAAATCGAAATCTCTTCCAAATCGGCCGTCGTCCTCGGTAGGATTCGTACGTCCGCCAGAGTTTATCCAAACCTCGCGTCCGACGAGCCTGTCTTCAACGCCACCGCAACCGCGAACGCAATGATACTTGCGTCAAGGAACGACCTCACCAGGGAGGAGCAGAGCGGAACGATGATCACCACAAGAAAGCCCGCCATGAGACTCTATGTGGACAAGGCGCGTCCTGAGCATTGGATCGTGCGCGATGGAGAGGGGCGCTTCTGGGCCGTACCGCCCGGTCAGGACGCCTGGACCATGCGCGAGCCGTTCCAGCCGGGGGAGGACGCCGAATTGGAGGCGGTCCCCGGCCATTACCTGCACATGCTCGACATCCCGTCCGCTGAATCAAGCGGCGGTTGACGGAGAGGAACCGGGGGGCGCGCTCCGTCGAACGGCCGGAGGCCGCATCCTGAACCGCTGCCGCTCGCGAGGCGAGACAACCGCCGGCGCTACGGGCCCGGATCGAACCTCGTCGACCTTGACGCGGTGATTAGACGGTCTGGATCTTCAATCCGGTCAGGTCTTCGCTGAACTGCCAGAGGCGGCGGGCGACGGCCTCGTCGCGGGCGGCCCGGGAGATCCGGGCGGGCTTGCGGCGGGCGTAGTAGCCCCCCGATTCGCCCTGGACGGCGGGGGAGGTCGCCAGATAGAGCGTCGTTTCGGCCCCGCGCTCGGGCGAGATCGCCAGCAGGCCGGCGGCCTTCCGCATGACCCAGCCCTGGAAGCCCTCCTCGCGAAAAATCTGGGAGTTCACCCAGCCCGGATGGACCGCGTTGGCCGTGACCCCCGTCCCCGTCAGCGCCTTGGCCAACTCCCGGGTGAACAGAACGTTGGCCAGCTTCGACTGCTGGTAGGCGCGCCAGCCGCTGAAGTGTTCTCGACCGCCGAGGTCGCTGAAGTTGATCCGCCCCCCCCGGTGGGCGTGCGAGGCGACGTTGACGATCCGCGCCGGGCTGCTGGCCTTCAGGAGGTCGAGCAACAGATTGGTGAGGAGGAAATACGCCAGGTGATTGACGGCGAACGTCGTCTCGATGCCGTCGAGGCTCTCGCGGCGTTCGAGCAGGATCACCCCCGCGTTGTTGACGAGCACGTCGAGCCGGTCGGTCCGACCCTTCACCTCGCGCGCTAGGGCGCGGACGTCGGCCTGCGAGCCGAGGTCGGCCGACAGGGCCTCGACCGACTCGCCGCCGGTTTCCTGGGCGATGCGACGGATCGTATCGGTCCCTTTTTCGGGCGTCCTGGCGACGATCAGGACGCGGGCGCCGGCCCGGGCCAGCTCGCGGGCCGTCACGAAGCTGATCCCGGCGGTCGCGCCAGTGACGAGACAGGTCTTGCCTTGCATCGAGGGGAGTTCATGCTGCGCTGTCATGACGGCGTCGTCTCACTCCGGATCGCGGTTGGCGGCTTCGAGGTTGAAGGCGGGCAGGCAGATCGCGACGTACTCGGCGCCCTCGGCCTCGGGGGTGCTGTACCGAACCCATTCCCCCGCCGCGACCGAAACGGCCTGGCCCGAGCGGACTTCGAGCCGGCCGTCGCGGTGCTCGACGCACAGCAGGCCGTTCAAGACCACCGTGTACTCGTCGAACGTCGGAGTCTGCCCGGGCTCGACCCATCCCGACGGGCTTCGCATGTGGGCGACGCTGAGCCTGGCCTCGCCGGTGTTCACCCGTCCCACGTACTCGTCGATGAGCTTGGGCTTGGTCCCGGCGGCCTCGACCCGGCTGGGACGCGGTATCAGCGTGGGCATGGCGACTCATCCCCCTGGCGACGAACGAATTCGGACTCTCTTGATGTTGGAAGGAAGGGTGGCCGGATGCTAAGCCACTCGCGCGATCGGCGTCAAGAAGCTAGTGACGGTCGTCAGCAAGACGTCCTCTCCGGGCTAGAAAGGGACTTCGCCCTGCTCCATAGGAACGCCGCCGTCAACTGAACATCTATTCACGATTAATTGGGCCGAAACGATTAATTAGGCGTTCGACAGGAAATACCGTACCTGGCTCTCCTTGTTGCCTGACGACCCGACGCTTTGGATCATGACGCCGTCGGCGGCGACACCGGGATGGGATTATCAGCCCGACGCGCGAGCGAGGGTTCGCCTGGGACGTCCACGGGGTTCGTTGCAG
>CALCIC010000132.1 GCA_937907405.1 uncultured Isosphaeraceae bacterium
CACCAAGGCGATTTTGGAGCCGTGCGAGCCCATCGACCTCTCTCGCGCCGCAGTCCTCTACCAGGCAATTCGCAATTGCGTTAACCAGAGCGTCCAATCCGTAGTTTCAGGCTTCAATCAACGATTCCGCGCTCAAGGAGCGGCAGAAAGCATGTCGAGCAACCGTGTATTCGTAGTGCATGGGCATGACGGAGAGGCCAAGCTGGCGACGGCTCGTTTTCTCGAACGACTCGGTCTCGAAGCGATTATCCTGCATGAGCAGGACGACGGGGGCAGGACGATCATAGAGAAATTCGAAGCCTATTCCGACGTAGGTTTCGCCATCATCGTCCACACGGCGGACGATGTCGGCAACAGCAGGAAGGTGCACGAGAAGGACGGCAGCCTCAAGGCTCGATCTCGGCAGAACGTCGTGTTCGAGCATGGCTATTTCTTCGGTCGGCTGGGCCGAGGACGAGTGGTGGCCCTGCTCAAGGGGGACGTCGAAATTCCCTCCGATCTTCAAGGGGTTATTTACACTCCGATGGATGATCACGATGCCTGGAAGACTAAAGTAGCCAAGGAGATGAAGGCGGCCGGACTTTCGATCGACATGAATAAACTCTGAAGTCTGGACGCCAGAGTTGGTCATCGGGTCGCGTTACCGATTTGAGCGTCGACGTCGACGCGTGAGTTCCATTCTGAGAGAGGTTCCGGGGCGACACTGATGAAGATTAAGTCCCTTACTCTTAAGAATTTCCGTTGTTTCGGCCCGACAGCGACGACCATCGATTTTAACGACCTGACGGCCTTCGTCGGCAGCAACGGCTGCGGTAAATCTACGTTGCTTCAGGGATTAGCTCGTCTCTTCGGCCTGACTGGAGCCGAGCGGACGATCAATCGGGGTGATTTCCACGTACCGCGAGGTACCCCGCCAGACAATCCGGAACCGATCGATCTACTGATCGAGGCCCGAATTGAGTTTCCCGAACTGGAAGGCTTAACTGAGCCCGGCGACGCCGTTGCCGAGTGCTTCTGGCAAATGGTCGTCGCGGAGCCCGACACCGCCCCGTACTGCCGGGTCCGGCTCGAAGGGCGGTGGACGCCGGGCAACCTCCCCGAAGGCGACATCGACCAGGAGTTGTGCTGGATCAAGACGGCCAGCGACGACGTTCGGCCCGAGCATAAACAGAAGATGCAATCGCACGAGCGGTCGCGAATCCACGTCCATTACATCCCGGCGACGCGCGACCCCGTGCGTCAGATTCGTTTGGCCGCCGGATCGATCATGCACCGGCTGTTCGGCGCCGTGAACTGGTCGCCCGAGGTCATCGGCGGCGTGGAGAAGGCGTCCAACGACCTGAACGCCGCGTTTCAGGCCGAAGATGGCGTCGGAATCATCCGCGCCACCCTGACGCGGTACTGGCAGATTCTGCATCCGCTCCCGATCTATTCCGACGTCGATGTCCGACCGCTCAACCGGAAATTCGAGGAATTGCTGACTCAAATCGAAGCAATCTTCGGCTCCGCGCCGGAAGGAGGCGAGCACGGCATCGACCGGCTGAGCGATGGCCTGAAGTCGCTCTTCTACCTGACGCTGATCGGCACGATCTTCGATATCGAGCGGACGACTCCGGCGGACGTGGTGCCGACGGAAGGCGGCCCGAAGCCGCACGGCATCTCGCAGAAGGGGCTTCAAGCGCCGTCGCTCACCATTCTGGCCGTCGAGGAGCCGGAAAACCACCTCGCCCCGCATTACCTCAGCCGGATCATGAATCTGCTGCGCGAGATGGCCGTGTCGCCGACCGGCCAGGTTCTCCTCAGCAGCCATTCGTCGTCGATCATGCGCCGCGTCCAGCCGGAATGGGTCCGCTACTTGCGCCTTCACCCCGACAGCCACGAGTCGGTCGTCAAATCGATCGACCTGCCGCCGGAGACCAGCGAGGCCCACAAGTTCGTCCGCCAGGCCGTGCTGGCGTACCCGGAGCTGTACTTCGCCCGCGCCGTTATCCTCGGCGAGGGCGACAGCGAGGAAATCGTCCTGTCGCGCGTCGCAGAAAGCCTGGGCGTGCCCATTGATACCAGCTTCGTGTCGATCGTCCCGCTCGGCGGCCGGCACGTGAACCACTTCTGGCGGCTGCTAAAGGGGCTCGACATCCCTTACGTAACGCTGCTCGATCTCGACCGCGAGCGCGGAGGAGGTGGCTGGGGGCGGATCAAATACGTCGCCGAGCAGCTGATCGAGATCGGCGAACCGAAGGCCGTGATCCTGGAAGTGGTCGATGGCGATGGCGTCCCATCCGTCATGACCGATGAAGAGCTGGCGGAGATGCGCCGGCGCGACGTAAAGGACACGGACGGGATCAAAGGCTGGGTGGATTTCTTCGAGCGATACGGCGTGTATTTCTCAACCCCGCTCGACCTAGACTTCATGATGCTTTTGAAGTTTCCGCCGGAATATCACGCGGCCGGTGATCGCGGGCCGCGGATACCAAAGGCCGACGACCCGAAGCGCGGCGAGGCGATCAAGGAAGCCGTCGCCGCGGTGCTCAAACAGGGCACGGACGGCAGCACGTACTCGGATGCGCACCGGGAAGCCTTCTTCTGGTATCGCTACCTATTTCTCGGCCGCGGCAAGCCGACGACGCACATCCTCGCCCTAGCGTCGATCGACGACAAGGATCTGGCCAAGCAATGCCCGAAACCGCTGCTCCGCCTCGTCGCGAAGGTGAAGGAGCATCTCGGCGTGAAGGAGGCGCAGGATGCCGCGAACGCTTCGGCCTGACGAATGGGCGCCGGTCGATGTGCTCGAGATGGAGCCGGCCGCCGAGGAAGCCGTGCGCGCGGCCGCGAATACCGTGGTCGTCGCCGGGCCGGGCGCGGGCAAGACCGAGCTGCTCGCTCAGCGAGCCTGCTATCTGCTCCAGACCGGACTGTGCCCCGCGCCGCGGCGAATCCTGGCCATAAGCTTCAAGCGGGACGCAGCCCGGAATCTCGGTGACCGCGTGGCCAGGCGGTGCGAGCCGGGGCTCGCCCGCCGCTTCGATTCCCGGACGTTCGACGCCTTCGCCAAGAGCCTCCTCGACCGATTCGGCCGGGGGCTGCCGCCGCGGTGGCGTCCGAGCGACGATTACAAGGTCTCTTTCGACATCAAGGAGAAGAAGGCGGCCGAACATCTTAACATCATCCCGAACCGGCCCAGCCTGACGAAAGCCGACATCGCGGGTATTCGGCCCATCGAGTTCTACCGCAACCATTTCGTCGGCCGGTTGCCCCTCGACGACGGGCCGACGACGGTGGAGGAGCGGGCTTCGCTGGCCCTTTGGGCGATCTACCTGCGTGGCCATAAGCCATCAACCCTGAATTTCGAGATGATCAATCGGCTCGCCGAGCTTCTTCTCCGGGCGAATCCGAAGATCGTGGCGGCGATTCGCGCGACCTATTCATACGTGTTCCTCGATGAGTTCCAGGACACGACGGCCATCCAGTACGACATCATCAATGCCGCCTTCCATGGAAGCCCGGCGGTGCTGACGGCCGTGGGTGACAACAAGCAGCGGATCATGGGCTGGGCGAATGCGCTCTCGGGCATCTTCGCCACGTTCCAGACCGATTTCGGGGCTTCGGTCATCCGCCCGGTCAGAAACTACCGCTCCGCTCCGAAGCTGGTGGGGATTCAGCAGATCATTGCGCGAGCCCTGGACCGCGAACACCAACCCGCCGTCGCCGTCGACGATGGCACGGACGGCGAGGGCGACTGCCGGCTTTTCGAGTATCCGAACCATCTGGTCGAGTCGGAGCACCTGGCGGGCCTGATCGAAGGCTGGATCAAGACCGACGGCGTCATCCCGCGTGACATTTGCGTCCTCGTTCGACTGCTACCGCAGAAATACACGACCGAACTGACGGACGCGCTCGCCAAGCGGTCGATCAAGGCGCGTGTTGAGTCCGAACTTCTCGACCTTATCGCCGAGCCAATCACGACGACAATCCTGCATTTCTTCAAGCTGGCCACTGCCCGTCACGCACCGGAATCATGGACCCAGGCGATGGATTTGCTTCAGGAGATCGAATCCGACGATTCCGAAGAGGGCGCGCGAATTCTGGAGCGCCGCCTGTCGGGATTCAACCGCGGGCTGCGGCATAAGCTGAAAGCAGTCGGGGAAGACTTGGAGGCTGTCGGCGGCGTCGTGCAGGAAATCATCGACTTCTTCGGGGAGGCGGCTTACACCTCGCTCCATCCGCAGTACGGCCAGGGAACTTTCTTCCGGGAGACGGTGGATGGCGTCGTCAAGCACCTTGCCGCCAGCCGCGCCGAGGCCGAATGGCGGGAGGCCATCGACATCTTCGAGGGCAAGAACTCCGTGCCGATCATGACTATGCACAAGAGCAAGGGGCTGGAATACCACAGCATCGTCTTCGTCGGGCTTGAAGATTCGGCCCTGTTCACCTTCAAGCAAAACGAATTCGATGAGGCCTGCGGCCTGTTTGTCGCCCTGTCCCGCGCGAAGAAGCGGGCGATCTTCACGTTCAGCCGGATGAGGCCGCGTTATATCGGCAAGCCGCCCGAACCGCAGTCTCGCTCGGAAATCCAGAAGCTTTATCGCATCCTCGAAATAGCTGGTATCAAGCCCGAGCTGATCGAGTAATCCCCCTCGTGACTCACGCCACATCCGCTCCCGGTTCGGCCCGGAGTGGAGGCGTTCCGTGGCGGGTGGCCAATCCATCGGGTAGCCTCGTTGCACGGGGGCAACGATGGCTGACGAGTCGATCCTGAAAACCTTCGACGACCTGAGCATCTGGAAGCAGGGCGACCAGCGTGCCCCGCACAAGCCCCTCCTCGTCCTCTACGCTCTCGGCCAATGGCAGGTATCGCTGCGCCGTCTGTGGATTCGACGTCCGGCTCGGTTCGGCCTCGATCGCGCTGGACGCTGCCCACATCCGCTGGCACCAGGCGGGCGGTCCGGAGACAGAGGACAACGGCCTCGCCCTCTGCGTCCTGCATCACAAGACATTCGACCTGGGCGCCTTCACGGTCAGGGAGGGCGTGCTGGCCGTCTCGGACCAGGCGAATGGCTCTACCGGCTTCCAGGAGGCTCTGCTGGCCTACCACGGCAAGCCGATCCGCGATCCTCAGCACCCAGACTGGCGGCCGGGAATGAAGCATCTCGACTGGCACGGCCGCGAGGTGTTCAAAGGCGAGGCGAGGCACCGGGGCTAAGGTTGGACTCTCAGAGGCAATCCCTCGCCCTTCGATACCCCGGCTGCTTTGGCTGCGGCGACCTCCCCCGCTCGAACAGCCCGATGGTCGCGTCCAGATGGGCGAGAGCGTCCGTCACTGACCGCACCTCGCGGTCGATCTGGGTGGCTCGGATGCGATAGAACAGCCGCAGTTGCTCCGCCCGCTCCTGCCTGCGCCGCGCCACCGCCCTCACATACCCGTTCCTAGCCGGTTCGGGTATGGCGATCACCGCCGTCGGGATCGCGACGTGGCGCATTCCCGATCTGTTTTCCACCGGAATGACGCCCGATGCGTATTGAGGCGGTCCGATCTGCCCCGATGACCTACTTGCATGCCACTTCCTCCCTCAGCCCTTCCCCCGGACTTGCGGTCGTTCGATGCCGCTTGCCGAAGTCATCCACATGCCCAACGCGTTAAGTAAGTTAATAAGAATACTTGAAGTTAAACAGTTAGCCCCTCGACAAGTCCCTGATCCATCCGGGAAATTCGGTGATCCGTGCGCCTGATGGGCCGTGCCTTTGCGCCCAATGGGCCGGGGGCGTTGCGGCCAATAGGCCGTGTCCGGTGCGCCCGATGGGCCGTGCCAATTCACAGCCCCCGGGGGTGTTTTCTTCGGGCGTCCGGAGGCCCGACGCTCTGCAATGCTGCGGCCAATAGGCCGTGGCGGCGTTTCCGATGCTTCCGGGGGCGGATTCGCTCCCGGTCCCCCTCGGGCGGAGCGGGGGATAACCGTTCCCGACCCGTCATTTCCCGCTTTGCAGGTCGGTCTTACCCCGCGATCGGAGGATTCGGAGGCCGATTTGCGCCTGATAGGCCGAATCCTTTCGCCGCCCGCCGGCTACTTTGCG
>CALCIC010000133.1 GCA_937907405.1 uncultured Isosphaeraceae bacterium
CGGTCTTGCACGTCGAGGACCATGCCCACTGACCGACCTCGCCAGGGGGTACACGCGAGCCCGCCAGGCGTCCTCGCCGTCATAAATCGCGGCGACGGTCCGGGCGCCGGCCGCGCCCGACGGCGGCGTGAACTTGACCGTGACCACCGTATCGAACGGGTTTGCGGGGACCGCCGCGGCTTTGAGCGTGAAGTCGTGCACGCCGTACTTTTTCGCGAGGCCCTCGCCGATCGTGAAGTTCGCGGTTGGCGCGGCGGCCCCGACGAAGAAACCTCCCCAGGCGAGGACCCAACCGCAGAATCGGACGACCTCCGCGCTATTGCGCCGGGAGCGACCTGCGGTGGGACGAGCGAGCTTCATGGCGATTCTCCTGGAACGACGGGGCGAGCCGAGTTCAACGAGGGCCGCCGATCCAGATCGGCTGGGTGAACGCGCCGTCGCGGGCGACGTCCCAGACTTCGAGGCGCGCCCACGAACGGCCCTTGAGATCCGCCGGGAACTTGAGCGTCCGCTCGCCGAACGCCTGGGCGTCGGTCAGCTCGATCCGCTGACGATGAACGTGCTCGCCGTCTCCCGACACCAACTCGGCGAAGGACGGCGGGAACGTCCACGAAATCTTCGCCTCGACCATGCTCGGCCCGTCGGAACCGGGCGCGAGCCGGCCTCCGCTGGGCTGGCCGTCGATGGTGAACTCGGGAATCAGCACCTCGCCCGTCGTGACGAAGAATCGGCCGCTGCGGAGGGCGTCGAGCACCGGCTGCCAGCTCTCGCCGTACTTCGGCATGCGGTCGAGCCGCAGATAGTTGATGTTCATGTGGCCGTAAAGCTCGTGCGTATGGTCGATCTTGAAGACGTCGACCTCGCCCAGCACGTACTTGGGATCGCCCCAGTTGGCCATGTCGTCGAGCAGGTCGAGCGCGCGTCGGCCGAGCCGGTCGTGCGACAGGTCGGCGGGCATCGCCTTCCAGGCGGCGCCCAGCCAGTGGTCGGATCGGAAGAAGTCCTGATCGCGGTAGCCGTCCGGGGCCCAGTTCGACGACTTGATCCGCGCGTGGGCCGTCCAGGCGAGGCCGTTCTCGGCTTTGAGCAGGCGAAGCATCTCGTGGCGGTCGCCGACGTGGTAGACCTTGCCGTAGCCTTCGATTTCCTCCTCGAACGGCCGATCCGCGCCCCGGTTCATGGTCCAGAACACCGGGCGAGGGAACAGGTAGAGCCAGTGGCCGGCCTCGGCGCCCTTGCGTTCGACGTTGAGGTGGACGTTGGCCTCCTCGCCGGGGAGGAACAGGAGGTCGTCGTCGGAGAGCCGCCGGCATTCGTCGAACATCGCCGCGAGTTCTTTCAGGCGGACGTCGCCCGGGTCGCGCGGATGGCCGTCGCCGTGGAACTCGGCGAGATGGACGGCGTCGACCCCCATGTCCTTGAACATCTTCACGAAATCCGGCGTCGATCGCTGCCCGCCGCGTGCCTTCTCTGCCATCGCCGCCATGGCGATCGCCATATGCCAGTGGCTGGAGAACGTCTTGTAGCCGGGAAGCTCCGGGTATCGATCGCCGTGCGTGTATTTTCGGGTCTCGGCGAGCGCGTCCTCGGCCTTCCCGCTGGAGAGCAGGTAGAACGTCCCCAGCTTCTGCTCGGTCCCCGGCGGCGCGTTGAACCAGGGGACCCAGGCGCCCCCTCCACGCTCGGTCTGGCGGACGCCGAACCCGTACCGCGAGTCGAGCCCGCGATGGTTCTCGCCCAGCCAGACGGTGCTCTGGTTGTCGGTCAGGTCGCGCGGGTAGAAGAACTGGTGAGGGGGCGGGAAGCAGGCCGCCGAGCCGTTCTCCCCCTCGATCACGATCGCCCGGCCGCGAACCGCGATCGCGCGATCGGGTCCCGGGGCGATCGGCTCGCGCTGGAGCACGCCCTCCGTGTCGACCCACGCCGCGGTCCCGGCGGGCGGGGCCGCACCGGCGAGGCCGGCGTCGTAAAGGATCGCACGGCCTTGCTCCTCAGTGCTGACGACCGCCTCGACGTGAACGAGCCGCGATCCCGGATACAGATGGATTCTCCATGACCCATGGAACGGGCCGATCGCCAGGCCGCCGAGGGTCACCGCGAGCCGGCGTCCCGACGAGGTCACCACCACGTCGCCGAGTTCGAACTTCGACGCATGCGTCTGGAACGGGCGCTTGGCGGGCGTGTCGAAGAACGCGTTGAACCGGCTCATTCCGGGGGGGCGTCCCGGGGGCAGTCGGCGCTCGCCGACGACGAGGAAGGCCGTCGGGTCGACGTCCGCGAGGATCGGCCCGCGCGCCGCGGTCTTTCCGTCGATCGCCATCGCGGCGATCAGGGGCCGCTTCGGGCGAAGGTCGAGGGTCAGCCGGCCGTTCTCCCCCTCCGCGATCGGCCATCGCAGATCGAGCCGGCCGTCGTGCTGTTCGACCTCGACCCCGCACTCGGAGCGGTAGCCCTTGAGATCGACGTTCGACTCCGCTCGGGCGGAGACCGCCGTGCATGCCAGGGCGAGCAGCGAGATCGACGCGGCGTTCCCGACTCGCGAGAAGCGACCCATGAATCCACCCCCTTCGTCGTGACTTTGCAGAAGCGCGAGGTCAATCGACTGAGATTGTCATGCGTCGCGCCGGAGAATTCCAGCCAGGGGAGGAAACCGGGGATGCTGAGCGGGTGAATCGTCTCGCGAACCGTGGCGGTCCAGATCATCGCCGAACGTGCGAGCCTCGCTCAATCGGCCGCCCGCCGTCGCCTGCTGGCGCGGACGGCCAGCGCGCCGGCGGCGGCGAAGATCAGCAGCGTCGACGGCTCCGGCACTGCCGGCGGGTCCAGGCCGGGGGGAGTGAGTACGTAGTATTCATCTCCTTTCGAGTCCCAGTTGTCGATGAGGATGTCCCCGCGATCGTCGATGCCATCGTAGCTCAAGGCGGTTAATTTCTGGAGAAGCTCCGGAGGGATGATCTCGGAGATCGACGTGCTCGTTCCCGTGTTCAAGTCGACCACGCTCACTCCATCGCTCAACATGAGGATTTGGTTAGCTTGACTCAGGAACAGGTGGGCGGACGTGGGATTGTCTCCGGTGGCCAGCGTCACGAACGGCGAGTAGGTGCCGTCGGGGGACCTCACGGCGTAACCGATCTCCGAGGAGACCGGGCCGCCAAAGCGGCTGACCGCAGTATCGAGGCTGCCGATCACAGTCCCTGAGTCGTTGATCGCCATCGGCTGCATCGTGGTGGTCGTATAATGCCCGGGGCCGTCCCCATTGGGAGGGAGTGGCTGGCTGATGTACGCCGAATACGTTGGAAGGTTCGCCTTCTCCGCGCCGGTCAAGGATCTCACCGTCTGAGGGAAGTCATAAGTGACCCCTGTTTTAGCGTTATAGGATTTCGAGAATCCCAGACCAGTCCATGTGATGTCGGACGCATTTCCCATGTCCGTAACTGTGTAATAGGGCGACGCCTCCGCCCATCCGGTCGCAACCAGCCCAACTGCGGCGGCCAGGATCAAGGCCCGGCCGAGACGAACTCCACGAGCTTTTCGAATCGATCGCGTGAGCATGATGGTTCCTTCCTCGTGCATCACCCACGCACCCAACCCTCGTCATTGGAAGCGAGAGCAAGGCGGCGAGGCCAAAAGTGAAGCGATTTTCAGCACGGGTGTCAAGGCGATCCAAGCATGTTCTCAAGCCGCGTAGGGTCTGCGTGAGGACGATCGTCTGAGATTGTCATGCGTCGCGTCGGGTTTTAGGCTAGGATGCTTGTTCAATTTGGAGCAGGCGAACGATTTCAAAGCGAGCCCGGCACGCGTCTCTTTAGGAGTTTCCCGAGGTATGTCGTCCTCCGTGAATTTGAAGCAACCCGTGAGCTCGGCCAAGGACCCGATGGACACGACCTGCATCGATACGATTCGGACGTTGGCCATGGATGCCGTCCAGAAGGCCAACTCGGGGCACCCCGGCACGCCGATGGCGTTGGCGCCGGTGGCCTACGTCCTCTGGCAGGACCACCTCCGGTTCGACCCCTCGGACCCCGTCTGGCCCAACCGCGATCGATTCGTCCTGTCTGCGGGCCACGCCTCGATGCTGCTGTACTCGATGCTCCACCTGACCGAAGTCCAGGCGGTGAACGAGAATTACGAGACGACCGGCAAGCCCTCGGTCTCGCTCGACGAGATCAAGCGGTTCCGGCAGTTGCACAGCCACACTCCCGGCCACCCGGAATACCGCCTGACCTCGGGCGTCGAGACGACGACCGGGCCGCTGGGGCAGGGGGTCGCCAACAGCGTCGGCATGGCGATCGCGGAGCGTTGGCTCGCCGCCCGCTTCAACAAGCCGGGCTTTGAAGACCTGATCGACTTCAACGTCTACGCGATTTGCAGCGACGGCGACATGATGGAGGGGATATCGCACGAGGCCGCCTCGCTCGCCGGCCACCTCAAGCTCTCGAACCTCTGCTGGATCTACGACGACAACCGGATCACGATCGAGGGCAGCACCGAGCTGACCTACAACGACGACGTCGCCGAACGGTTCATGGCCTACGGCTGGAACGTCACGCGGGTCGGCGACGCCAACGACCTGGAACTGCTCGAACGGGCGTACCAGGCGTTCCTCAATTGCAAGGATCGGCCGACGCTGATCATCGTCGACAGCCACATCGCCTGGGGCGCCCCCAACAAGCAGGACACCAGCGGCGCGCACGGCGAACCGCTGGGAGACGACGAGATCCGCCTCACCAAGAAGTTCTACGGCTGGCCGGAAGACGCCAAGTTCCTGGTCCCCGAAGGCGTTTACGACCACTTCCGGCAGGGCGTCGGCAAGCGCGGCAAGGACCTTCGCGAAGCCTGGTTCAAGCGGCTCGAAGCCTACAAGGCTGAGCATCCCGAGCTGGCCGACCAGCTTTATCGCATCCAGCATCGCCAGCTTCCCGACGGCTGGGACAAGGACGTTCCGAGCTTCCCCGCCGACGCCAAGGGGTTGGCCTCGCGCGAGTCGTCGGGCAAGACGCTCAACGCGTTCGCCAGGAACGTCCCCTGGCTGATCGGCGGCGCCGCCGACCTGGCGCCCTCGACCAAGACGATGCTGACGTTCGACGGCGCGGGGTCGTTCGAGGCCGAGAACTACGCCGGCCGGAACTTCCACTTCGGGATTCGCGAGCACGCGATGGGCGCCGTCCTCAACGGGATGTCGACGGTCAAGGTGCGTCCGTACGGCTCGGGCTTCCTGATCTTCAGCGATTACGGCCGCGCGCCGATCCGTCTCGCCGCGATCATGGAATTGCCGGTCGTTTACGTGTTCACCCACGATTCGATCGGCGTCGGCGAGGACGGCCCGACCCACCAGCCGATCGAACAGCTCCCGTCGCTCCGCGCGATTCCCGGTCTGCTGGTCATCCGTCCTTGCGACGCCAACGAGGTGGTCGAGGCCTGGCGGACTGTCCTCCAGCTTCGCCGTCAGCCCGCCGTGCTGGTGCTCACCCGGCAGGCGATCCCGACTCTCGACCGCGCCAGGTACGGCGCGGCGTCCGGACTGGCGAGGGGGGCCTACGTGCTGGCCGACGCGGCCGACGGCAAGCCCGACGTCCTCTTGCTGGCGACCGGCAGCGAGGTCTCGCTCTGCATTGAGGCGTTCGAGAAGCTGAAGGCCGAGGGGATCAAGGCCCGCGTCGTCAGCATGCCCTGCTGGGAGTTGTTCGACGACCAGGACCAGGCCTATCAGGACGAGGTCTTGCCCCCCGGCGTCAACGCCCGCGTGTCGGTCGAGCAGGCGTCGACCTTCGGCTGGGCGAAGTACGTCGGCCGCGGCGGCGCGAGCATCGGCATGCGGTCGTTCGGCGCCTCGGCCCCGCTCAAGGACCTGCTCAACGAGTTCGGCTTCACCTCCGACCGCGTCGTGGCCGCCGCCAGGGAGCAGGTCGAGAAGAACCGCCGCTGAGCGATCGCGTTGGATATCGAGATTTCCTTCTCCCCCCGGGAGAAGGTGCCCCGAAGGGGCGGATGAGGGTCGTCGGAGCCATTAGGCGTTCGGCAGGAAATATCGTACCTGTCTCTCCTTGCTGCCTGACGACCCG
>CALCIC010000134.1 GCA_937907405.1 uncultured Isosphaeraceae bacterium
GAGCCGTTGTTGTACTCCGGCGCGACCGCGTCCGGCGAGGCGTTGGGGGGCGGGACGCCGTCGGGGTCGTTGATCAGCGAGAGCGGGCTGACCTTGCAGTGCATGGCGGTCTGGTACGCCTTGACCTCCGCCGCCATGATCGTGTTGCTCAGACCGTCGGAGATCGCCGCCAGCGTCCGCCCTCGATTGTGACTGAACGCCGTCCGGTTGTCCCGCGCGCCCAGGCCGCCGAAGATGTACCAGTCGCCCATGCAGACCCCGTAGTTCACCACCCCCGTGTATCCGTAGTCCTTGAGCGCGGGCTGGGGCTGTATCTCGCTCGGGCAGATGAAGAACGAGACGGTCGACGCCACCACCGTGGTGTTCGGCGGCTCCTCCTTCCAGATGCTCAGGTTGGCCGCGTTGAACAGGTTCCCCCCTTCCATGTGCGGCAGAATTCGGGCGTGGGCGCTCCAGCCGCTGATCCAGGAGAGCACGTTCCCCTTGCCGGCCATGGTCATCGACGGCGGCAGAGTGCCGACGGCGCCCTCGTAATTCGAGAGCCCCAGACCCATCTGCTTGAGGTTGTTGACGCACTGCATCCGCCGCGCAGCCTCGCGAGCCGCCTGCACCGCGGGCAACAGCAGAGCGATCAGGACCGCGATGATCGCGATCACCACCAACAGCTCGATCAACGTAAAGCCAGCAGATTTCTTCATATTATTTCCTCTTATCAACTACTTCTGCTGCAACTGGACCCTCGCTTGCGCGTCGGGCTGGTAGTTCGAGCGAATCCGTGACGGGAGGGCCACGATTTCAAGGAGCCTCGTCGGCCTTCAGGTCGTCGAAGTACGATTGGGCGTCGGCCTTGGACCAGACGCCGATCCGGCCGGCGTCGGGGAAGGTGGAGTCCTCGGCGACGAGGAGTTTCTCGCCGTCGAGCCAGCCGGTGATCTCGCGATCCTTCATCGTGATCCGCAGGGTGTGCCAGTCGCGGTCGCCCTTGACGTCGGCGTGGTCGAGCTGGGTCCGCCGGCCGTTCTCGACCAGATAGAGCCGGAGGTTGTCCTCCAGCGGGTTGAACCGGGCGATGTAGTAGTTGTCCTTGTCCTTCGCCCGCCAGACCAGGCCCCCTCCCTGGTCGAGCTCGCCGGCGCCCGGCTTGACCCGGACCGAGACGTCGACGTCCTTGTAGCTCGTCCCCTCGACGAGCGCCACGTTGTAGACGCGGTTGGCGTTTTGCGCGCGCTGGGCGAGCACGCGGTTGCCGCCGTCGAGGGCGACCTCCCACCGACCGACCTCGGCGCTGAACCCCTTCGCCGGCCCGCCGACCGCGTCGGCCTCGAAGTTCCAGGCCCCCGGGCCCGCCGTCGCCCCCGTCAGCATCAACGCCGTCGACGCCGCCGCCAGTTTGTTCCCTACGCGCATCAATCCGCCTCCTTCCGAGTCCACCGTGCGTCGGACATTTGTCGTGATGAGTTTAGTGGAGGCGTCGGGGGGTCGCAATAAGAATCCGGGTGAATTCGGTGTGGATCGGCTTGGGGGGTTCCTCGGGCGTTCGATGCGCTGTAGTCTGGCGAGCTCGGGGGCGGCCGAGGCCGCCGTTCAGGCCGAAGACCACGAGAGCGAGAGGCTGCGATGTTTCGCTTGACGAGTGCATTGATTTTGCTCCTTTCAACCGTTGCGCGGGGGGGGGCCGAGACCGACCGGCACGTGATCGTGATCACGCTCGACGGCTTTCCGGCGTACTATCTGGACGATCCCGAGGTGTCGCTTCCGGTGCTCCGGGGGTTGCGCGACGCGGGCGCGTCGACGGCCGAGGGAATGCACGTGTCGAATCCGTCGGTGACGTGGCCGAACCACACGACGCTGATGACCGGCGTCCATCCCGAGAAGCACGGCGTCCTGTTCAACGGCGTCCCCAAGCGGAACTCGCCGAACCTGCCGACGACGGTCACCCCGGACCGCACCCAGTCGCAGTTGGTCCGCATCCCGCTCCTGTTCGACGTCTTGAAGAAGCGGGGCATGACGACCGCGGCGATCAACTGGCCGTGCACGTCGGGCTCGGAGAACATCGACGACAACATGCCGGACGCCCCCCACGCGTTCATCCACACCACGCCCCGGCTCATGGAGGAGACCAGGAAGGAGGGGCTGGTCGAGAAGTTCGAGACCGGCGGCGCGCCGGGCCACGATCAGGTCTGGATCGAGAGCGCCTGCCGGGTGATCCGCGAGCGGAAGCCCCGATTCCTGGCCTTGCACCTGCTCGAGCTCGATTCGACCCACCACCAGCACGGCCCCAACACCCCCCAGGGCCGCGCCGTGGCGACGGTCCTTGACGGCCTGGTCGGCCGAGTGGTGAAGGCGGTGGAGGAGGCTGGCCTGAGCGACAAGACGGCGATCATCGTCACCGCCGATCACGGGTTCATCGCCGTGACCAAGACGCTTCGCCCCAACGCGAAGATCGGAAGAGCACACGTCTGAACTCCAGTCACCTTGTAATCTCGTAT
>CALCIC010000135.1 GCA_937907405.1 uncultured Isosphaeraceae bacterium
CCACCGGAATATCACGCCTGGCCGACACTCGATGGCAAGTCCCTGCCGCTCGACCTCCGCAAGGTGGCGACCGTCGTCACCACCAAGGGGATGTTTTACTCCCTGGATTCGTCCGCCGAGCGTCTGGTCTTCCCCGACTGGTCCACCAAGACGTTCGAGGGGGTGCCGTATCAGCTCGTCGACCCGCGCGGCGACAAGACGCCCAACGCCGTGATGCTCTACTCGCCGCAGGGAGCGACCCCGCCCCGGATGCCCCGGTCGGTCGAGCTGCCGTGCAACGCGTCGGCCAAGGCCGTCCACCTGCTCAGCGGCGTCAGCGGTTGGGGGTACGCCGGCGGCGAACCTCGGAAATCGGTCTCGATGATCGTCCGATTGCATTACGCCGACGGCAAGACCGAAGACCACCCGCTTCGCGACGGCGTCGAATTCGCCGATTACATCCGCGTGGTCGACGTCCCCGGATCGCGACTCGCCTTCAACCTCGACGGCCGCCAGCTTCGCCACGTCCGGGTCGCCCCCGAACGATCGGAGCCGATCGACCGCATCGAACTCGTCAAGGGGCCCGACCGTACCGCACCGGTGGTCATGGCCGTGACTCTCGAAACCGAGTGATTCGTCCGTAGGCGGACGCTCTCCAACGTCCTCGGCCGCGCTGCACTGACAGGGCGGCGCGGCTGAAGACTCAACGTTCTTAAGGGATGATCAGTCCGATGAAGCATGCTGGTTTCACGTTGTTTCTGCTCGCCGCCCTGCCGACTCTGGCGAGCGCGGAGGAAGCTCCGAAGTGGCGTCCGGTCTCTGGAACCCTGCACACCCGATGGGCCGCGCAGGTCGATCCGGCCAAGGTCCACCCCGACTACCCGCGTCCCCAGATGACGAGGCCCGACTGGACCAATCTCAACGGCCTCTGGGAGTTTTCGATCCGGGGCAAGCGCGACGGCCGCCCCGCCGTCTATGATGGAACCATCCTCGTTCCGTTCCCGGTCGAATCGTCGCTCAGCGGCGTCAAGCGGACGGTGGGCCCCGACCAGCGGCTCTGGTATCGTCGCACGTTCTCGCTGGCGAAGCCGAAGCCCGACGCCCGGTTCCTGCTCCACTTCGGCGCGGTCGACTGGGACGCGACGGTCTACGTCAACGGCGACAAGGTCGGCGAGCACCAGGGGGGCTTCGACCCGTTCTCGTTCGACGTCACCGACGCCCTCGACCCGAACAAGCGGAGCCAGGAGATCGTCGTCTCGGTCTGGGACCCGACCGACGCCGGCAGCCAGCCGCGCGGCAAGCAGGTGTTGAAGCCGGGCGGGATCATGTACACGGCCGTCACCGGCATCTGGCAGACCGTCTGGCTTGAGCCGGTGCCGGCGCGGCGCATCGACTCGCTCAAGATCGTCCCCGACGTCGACGCGGGCGAGGTGAAGATCACCCCGACGCTCGCGGGGGTCGATTCCGAGACCCCCGTCACGGCGACGGTGTCCGACGGCGGGAAGACGATCGGCGAGGCCGCGGGCCGCGCGGGCGAACCTCTGACGATCAAGATCGCCGACGCCAAGCTCTGGGGCCCCGACCATCCGTTCCTTTACGACCTGAAGGTCGCGATCAAGGGGGGGGACGAGGTCGGGTCGTACTTCGGCATGCGGAAGATCTCGCTGGCCAAGGACGCCTCGGGGGTCAACCGGCTGTTCCTCAACAACAAGCCGCTGTTCCAGGCCGGGCCGCTCGATCAGGGCTGGTGGCCCGACGGCCTGTACACCGCGCCTAACGACGAGGCGCTCAAGTACGATCTGGACGTCACCCGGCAGTTCGGCTTCAACATGATCCGCAAGCACGTCAAGGTCGAGCCCGCGCGGTGGTACAACCACTGCGACAAGATGGGCATCCTCGTCTGGCAGGACATGCCCTCCGGCGACAACAAGGACGACGCCTCTCGCAAGCAGTTCGCCCTCGAACTGGAGCGGATGATGGACGCGTTGCACAACGCTCCATCGATCGTGATGTGGGTGCCGTTCAACGAGGGATGGGGCCAGCACGACACCGAGAAGGTCGTCGACTGGACCAAGAAGCACGACCCGACCCGGCTGGTGAACAACGCCAGCGGCTGGACCGACAAGGGGGTCGGCGACGTCAACGACATGCACAACTACCCCGGCCCCGGCATGCCCCCGATCGAATCCGGTCGCGCGGCGGTGCTCGGCGAGTTCGGCGGCCTCGGCCTGCCCCAGCCCGGCCACCTCTGGGTCGATGACAAGAAGAACTGGGGGTACAGGACCTTCACGAATCAGGAAGATCTCACCAAGGCCTATCTTCAGTTGAACGAGCGGCTTCGCACCCTGGCGTCGCTGGGCCTGTCCGCCTCGGTCTACACCCAGACGACCGACGTCGAGGTCGAGGTCAACGGCCTGATGACCTACGACCGCGCGGTGATCAAGATCCCCGCCGACGCGGCGGCGGCCGTCCAGAAGACGCTCTACCAACCGTTGCCGGCCGCGAAGCTTCTGGCCGCGACCTCGGAGACGAAGCCGCAGACCTGGAAGTACACGACCAGCCCGGTGGGCCCGGACTGGGCCAAACCCGACTTCGACGACGCGTCGTGGGGGTCGGGCCCTGGGGGGTTCGGCACCAAGGAGACCCCGGGCGCGAAGGTCCACACCGAGTGGAACACCAACGAGATCCACCTTCGCCGCGAGTTCCAGGCCGAGCCCGGCTCGGTCGGCTCATTGGTGCTGGCGATCCACCACGACGAGGACGCCGAGGTCTACCTGAACGGCGAGCTCGTATCCAAGCAGGAGGGCCACGTCGGCTCGTACCAGTACGTCACGCTCGACCGGAAGGCCGTCGAGGCGCTGAAGCCCGGCCGGAACGTCCTGGCCGTCTCGTGCCGCCAGACCAAGGGAGGCCAGTACATCGACGTCGGCCTGATCGAGGTTCAGGCGACGGCGCCCGCCACGGCCGGCGCCAGGCCGTGATTGGATCGATCCGTGGGCCTCGGTTCGTCGGTCTACGCGCCGGGGCTCACGCGACGTCGGATCGATCGGCGTCGGCCGCTGTTCCAAGGAGCACGTCGAAACCGCGCGTCGACGCCGCGGCGTAGATCGGGGCGAGGGCGTCGAGCAACGGCGTCTCACCCCGCCAGAACGGGAACCCGCCGAGCCGTCGCGGCAGCGCCGCCGGCTCGCGCGGGATCTCGACCGCGGTCGACGCGTCCTCGAACCGGGCGCCCGCCTCCCCCCAGAAAGTCGACATCTGAGCACTTAACGGCTCCGGTGGACGCGGGGCCGTCCTCGTGTCCGCCGAAGCGAAGGGCGACGCCGTTCCCAGCCCAGCGATCAGGGAGTCGCGATCCATTCCACGGAGCGCGAAGATCAGGAACGGGTCGCGATCGAACTCCTCGCCCAGCAGATAATAGACGGCGGCGATGTGTTTGCAGGGGTTCGACCAGTCGGGGCACGAGCAGTCGGTTTCCAGATCGTCCAGCCGGGCGGGGAAGAGCGACAGGCCGACTTCCTTGAACAGGTCTTCGATGTCCGGGGGCATCTCTCCGGCGAGCAGTTTCGCCGCGAACAGCGCCTGGCGGCCGAGTGCTTCGAGGACCTTCGACCATTCGGTCTTGGAGAGCGTCTTGACTTCGATGGCGACGTCGTAAGGCCTGGGCCGCGAGCCCTGCACCTTGGCCTTCACCTTGCCGTTCTCGATCGCGATTGCGAGCACCTGGCCGCGACGCGCATACGAACGGCCGCGCGTCAGCCGCGAGCCGATGCTGAAACCCTCCAGGACCTGAGTCCACCGCTTGGCCCACCAACTTTCGCCGAACTCGCCCTTCTTCGACTGCGACTTGATCCCCCCCTCGGCCTGCAACGGCCTCGAAGGCGGAAAATACCCGTAGCCCCATCCCGAATTCCTGCCCATCGCGCCGCCCCCGTTGATTTACGATCCCCTACGTCTATTCCCCCAGCGCAGATTCGCGAAGCGTGAACAGCGCTTTCAACTCGGCGTTCGAGAGCTTGGTGAGCCAGGCTTCGCCGCTGCCGACGACCCGCCCGGCGATTTCCTTTTTCTGCTCGATCATCGCGTCGATCTTCTCCTCGAGCGTCCCGACGCAGACGAACTTGTGGACCTGAACGCGTCGTTTCTGACCGATCCGGAAGGCCCGGTCGGTCGCCTGATTCTCCACCGCCGGATTCCACCAGCGGTCGAAATGAAACACGTGGTTCGCGGCCGTCAGGTTCAAGCCCGTACCGCCGGCCTTGAGCGAGAGGATGAAGATCGGCGGCGCCTCGTCGTCCTTCGCCTGGAACCGCTCTACCATGGCGTCGCGATGCGCTTTGGGCGTCCCGCCGTGAAGGAACAACGCCTCACGGCCGAACGACTCCTGGAGATGATTCTTGAGGATCGTCCCCATCTCGGCGAACTGGGTGAAGACCAGCGCGCGGTCGCCGACTGAGAGGGCCTCGTCGAGCATCTCGGTCAGCCGCGCCAGCTTGCCCGAGCGGCCGGCGACCGCCGACCCGTCCCCTAGAAACTGGGTCGGATGATTGCAGACCTGTTTCAATTTCATGAGCGTCGCCAGCACCACCCCCTTGCGCTGGACGCCCTCCGACGATTCGATCCGTTCGGCGGTCTCCTCGACCACGGCGGCGTACAGCGACGCCTGTTCCTTGGTCAGCGTGCAGAACACCTTCATCTCCAGCTTGTCCGGCAGATCGGCGATGATCGATTTGTCGGACTTGAGCCGACGGAGGATGAACGGCGCGGTCAATCGCTGGAGACGTCGCGCGGCGTCGGGGTCGCGTTCGACCTGGATCGGGACGTGGAACGTCCGCTTGAATTCAGCCTGCGTTCCGAGCCAGCCGGGATTGAGGAATTCGATGATCGACCAGAGGTCGCCGACGTGGTTCTCGACCGGCGTGCCGGTCAAGACGATCCGCCGACCGGCCGAGAGCGCCCGCGCGGCCTTCGCTTGCTTGGTCTGCGGGTTCTTGATGTTTTGCGCCTCGTCCAGGACCAGCGCGGTCCACTCCGGTTGCTTCAAGACCTCGAAGTCGCGGTGCAAAAGCGCGTAACTGGACACGACCAGGGCGTGCTTGGCGGCCTGTTTCTTGAAGCTCGCCCCCTTGAACCGCTCAAGTCCGTGATGGATCAGCACGGGGAGGTCGGGCGTGAACCGAGACGCCTCCTTGCCCCAGTTGCCGATGACCGACGTCGGGCAGATCAGGAGCGTCGGCTTGCGGCGGCGGGCCGGACGCGACTCCCATTCGCGCTGGATCAGGGCCAGGGTCTGGATGGTTTTGCCCAGCCCCATGTCGTCGGCGAGACAGGCGCCGAATCCCCAACGGCCGAGGAAATCGAGCCACGAGAACCCGCGCGACTGGTAGGGTCGCAAGGCGCCCCGGAAGCCGTCGGGCGGGTCGAGCGACTCGAACCCCGACGCCCCTTCGAGCTGGTTCACGAGGTCCGCGAGCCATCCCGAGGCTTCGACCCCCGCGAAGTCGAGCGAGCCCGGGGGCTTGGCGGCGCCGAGCGCCATGTGTACGGCCTCGCGGGCCGTGATCGAGGTCTCTCCCTCGCGGGCCAGCTGGCGCAACCCCTCGATGTCC
>CALCIC010000136.1 GCA_937907405.1 uncultured Isosphaeraceae bacterium
CGCCTCATACGCGGCGGCGAGCCGCCGCACTCCACATCGCCGATCGTTCCCTCGCTCGTTCCCTCGCTCGCTCGCTCGCTCGCTCGCGCGTCCGGCCGGTAGGGTCGATTCTCGATCCGTACGACCGCCGGGAGAATCCGCCGAACCCCCGGTGATCCCGGCGGTTTGATTGGCATTGTCGATCCACCCGGATTCGACTAAAGTCCGGCGCGAGTCGGGACGACGGGGCGCGGTCGCGCGCCGGTTCGTCGAGACGGACGGGGAATTCTTCGCTGTTCATGGAAGAGCAGTGTGCGGATGAGGCGATTGATCGCGATCGGCGGCATGGGCTTGCTCCTGGGGGTCGCCCCGGGATGCGGTCTCGCCCCGCGCAACTTCCGGAAGATCCGGCATCCCGCGCCGCTGGTGCGAGCCCGGGCGATGAGCCTCGGCGATCGGCGGTCGAGCGCGCGGGTCGTGCCGGCCCTGGTCGTGCGGCTGAACGACCCCGATCCGGTCGTCCGCCTGGCGGCGCACGAGGAATTGAAGCAGCGGACCGGCCAGGACTTCGGCTATCTGCCGTGGGCCGACCTGCCGGAGCGGCAGGCCGCCGTGGCGCGTTGGAACGACTGGCTGAGCGGTCGCCCGCCGGCCGGGGCGCCCTCGCCGCAAGCGCCGACCAAGGCGCCGCCGACGCCCACCGAGTACCGCCAAACCATCCGGGGATGAGGTCGACATGGCGCTTGGCACCAGCATGAACGCCTCCGCAACGCAATCCGAAACGCCGGGCTGGCTGGCGCCGATCGGCTGGCTGGGCTGGTTGGTCGTCGGGACCGTCGGCCATCTGGGCGCGACGGCCGCGCTGCTGGTCTCGGCCGCCTGGGCGTTCGTCCGGCCGTCCGACGACGCCGACGACGTCGGGATGTGGTCGGCGACGTTGACGGAGCTGTCCTGGATGCTTTGCGTGGGCTGTCCGTTGGTCGCGCTGGTTCATGTGGCGATGGGCTCGTTCCTGTCGTTGCAGGCGTATTACGGCAGCACGTTCGTGGACGGCACCGGGGCGGTGGTGGGGGTCGGCCTGCTCCGCAACCTGGCCCCGCTGATGACCGGCCTGACGGTCGCCGGCTTCTTGCCGGTGCGGGTCGTCCCCGAGTTGCTCGACGTCCAGAGGCGACGGCGGGCCGACGGCCCGGAGTCGGCCCCCTCGCCGGGGAGGCTGGCCGGGTCGAGGCTGCTGGCGGCCGCCGTGGCGACCCCCTTGCTGTCGCTTTGGGGGTTCGTGGTGGGGACGCTCGTGGGCTGGCAGTCGTCGCAATCGCTGATGGGCGTCCCGTCGGAGATGTTCTTCATGATGTTCGTCCGGATGATCTGGTATCGCGACGTCGTCGGCGTGCTGGTCAAGGGGACGCTGTTCGGCTTCTTCGCCGCGGGGCTCGCCTGCTCGGAGGGGCTGAGCCGCGATCGCTCGGAATCGGCCGAAGACGGATCGGGCGTCGCCGGAGCGGTGTACGGGGCGGCGATCCTTCGCGCCTCGTGCCTGTCGATGGCGGCGATCCTGGTGATCAACATGACCTGGTTCGTCCTGATCTACCACGCGGTGCCGATCTACGGGCCGTCGCTGTTGCAGCCGCCGACTCCGTGACGGGCCGGGAAGGGCCGTCGGACCTACAAGCCACACCGGGGAGGGAACCCCAATGCGTTCGCGATCGTCGATGGGAGAGGTCTGGATCGGTTTCCTCGTGATCGGGGCGCTGGCGGGCCTGCTTGCGCTCGTGGGCCTGGCCAGCGACGGTCCGGGCTTCCTCGCGCCTCAGAAGACCGTCAACGTGGTGTTCCGCGACGGCCAGGGCATCCGGGTCGGCAGTCCGGTCCGGATCGCCGGGCTCGACGCCGGCAACGTGATCGACCTGTCGCTGGTCGAGGTCGACGGCTCGCTGCGGGCGCAGGTCAAGCTTTCGCTGCCGGCGAACCTGCTCAAGAAGCTCAGGCAGGACGTGAAGGTGACGATCGTGCCGGGGCTCACCGGGATGAGCCACGTCAACGTGGTGGCCTCCGGCCGGTCGGACGTCGCGTTGGTGCCGGGGCAGACGATCCAGGGGGTCGAGTCGTCGTTCTTCGATCCGATCATCGAGCAGGTGGGGCTGGGGCCGCAGGAGCGGAGCAACATCAGCCACTCGATCTCCGAGGTCCGTCAGACGATCGACTCGGTCGGTCCCAAGCTTCGGCAGATTCTCGCGTCGTTCGAGGACGCCTCGGGGAACGTCCGGGACATGAGCGACTCGCTCCGCCCGGCCGTCGAGGCGAGCGTCAGCCACGTCGAGGACCTGACCCGACGGATCGGCGCCTCCTCGCCCCGGATCGAGGCGACCATCACCCGGCTCGACGTCCTCACCCGGCTCGTCGAGATGATCCTCTCCGAGAACCGCGAGAACGTGAAGCTGACGCTGGCCTCGGTCAAGGACCTGACCGGCTCGGCGAAGGAGATCGTCGCCGTCAACCGGCCCAAGGTCGAGCACGTCATCGAAGGAGTCGACATGCTCGCCGCCCGGTCCAACCGGGTGATGTACCAGGCCGACCTCCTCGCCACCCAGGGGGTGCAGATCATGACCACGGGACGCTCGGAGATCGAGCGGTCGATCACCAACGTCCGCGACGCCACCGACTGGGCCGACAAGCTCGTCCAGAAGATCTACACGAATCCCTTCGTGCTCAGCCCGTTCTACAAGCCGTCGAACGAGGACCTGCGGGTCCAGACGGTGTACGACACGGCGCAGGTGTTCAGCAAGGGCGCGCAGGAGCTGCACGACGCCGCCAAGACGCTCGACGCCTTGCAGGCGAAGTCGACCTCGCCCGAGCAGCAACAACAGATCGCCCGGCTGCAACAGCAGGTGCTCGGGCTCACCGAGAGCCTCGGCCAGACCTCGCAGTCGTTGGCCGAGGGATTGAAGCGGCCGGCGGCGACGGGCCGAATCCGGCGCTGATGATGCGGAGAATGGTCGGGGGAGGGTTTTTTCCGGTTTTGACTCAACTGGGGGCGACGCCGGTCCGATATTAACCGTGTCGACGCCCGATACCGAGCGTCAAAAGGCAGTGGACGAAGACCGGCGCCGGGGACTCGACTGACGTCAGTCGGCTCGCAACCGCGAGAAGCCCCCCGGTGGTCCAGTCGAGTAGCACCCGGTTTTGCTGAAGGTAAGGCCTTCGGCCACGGCACCAATTTGGAGGCGCAATAATGGAAATCTTCGGCGCAGGGGGTACTCAAGGCCCTCAACCCGTTTACCCGCGACTCGCCCCGTTCAGCGTTGACGCCGGCCAGACCGTGCACGCCGGGGCCCCGCGAGACCAGGTCGAAATTTCGCCGCTCGGCCAGATGCTCGACGGCGTCAGCCGACTCCCGGAAATCCGCCACGAGCGGGTCGACGAGATCCGCCGCCAGATCGCCGAGGGGACGTACGACACCCCCGAACGGCTTGAGCTGGCGCTGGACCGGATGCTCTCCGAGTTCCTGGGCTGATCCCCCGCCGCGGCCCGACCGCGACCCCCGAACACGATCGTAACGCAAGGCCGGCGTCGAGTGGACCATGCATGGTCCACTCGCGCCGGCCTATTGGCGTTTCCTCGATGGACGTCCCCGAGGCGGGCCGCGGCGCAAGTCGAGGTGAGCCCCAGTGGGCTCGCCTAGAGCGGTTCACGAGCGGATTGCGCACGAATCGAGGGTCGAATCCCCCTTCTCCCCTTGCGGGAGAAGGTGGCCGGGACGGCCGGATGAGGGGTGGTTCATGGGGATTCTGCAAACGCCCCGGCGACCGGAGACCCCTCATCCGCCCCCGCGGGGCGCCTTCTCCCGCAAGGGGAGAAGGCATGCTCGCATTATTGACCTTTAATGTTTGTGTGCAATACGATTGCAAATCGCTCTAGTCGACCGCCGCCGGTGCGCGAGTCGGTACTCAAACCGAAGCGTCAATCGTGCTCGGCTCGACGGGACCCCCGACTGGCTCCTCCTTTGGAGCGAGGGAGCTTGCTCCCGCGCCCCATGGTCAGCGGTGGCAAGCCGCCGCGCCTCGGTCTGGGCGTGGGGCCGCCTACAGATCCGGATCGAGTTCCGCGTTCGGCGTCCTCGAATCCCGCGTCGAACGCGACCGCCCCGATTGCACGGACCGGACGGTTGACGGGAAATGCACTCGCTGGCGCTTCGGGCTCGTATTACGGGCGATCCGAGGAGGGGGCGGCGACCGCCGCGTTCAGGACGACGGACGTCCCGACACCAGCGACCGCCGCGCGTCGGGGGGGGGCTTGTCGATGATCAACGAGTCGACGACCTCGCCGTCGTCGGCCCAGGCGCGGTAGGTCAGTCGGTGGGCGATCTCGTCGATCTCCAGCGTCTGATAGGTTGAAAGCTCGATCTGGCCGAACTCGATGTAGTCGCGGCTTCCCTGGCCGGAGAACTTGTCGCCGGAAACCGCGACGACGTAAGTCGTCCCCTCCGCCGAGGTTGAGACCCGCTGGTTCGCCTTCATGGGATGGGTCCGCAAGTAGGCGTGGTCGTGCCCCTGCAAGACCATGTCGACGTGGTGCTTGTCGAAGATCGGCACCCAGTGTTCGCGGATGACGGGGTTGTCGCGCCACGGATGCGACGGATAGATCGTGTGGTGGAACAGGACGAACTTCCATTCCGCGGTCGATTCGGCGAGGACCCGGTCGAGCCACTCGGCCTGCTTGCCCGCCTGGGTCGGGCTCATCACCGCGAGCGTGCTGTCGAGCACCGCGAAGAACGCGCCGCCGTACTGGAAATGATAGACCAGGCCCGGCGTCACGCCCCCCGGCCCGTTGTCCGGCAGCCGGAAGAAGGCGTTGTAAAGCCGCGGCCCCCGGTCGAGGTACTCGTGGTTGCCGACGGCCGGCATCAGGGGCACGCGGTCGAACAGCGGCTCGGCGCGGAGGAAGAAATGATCCCAGTTGGTGCGTTCGTTGCCGCGGTCGACGAGGTCGCCCGCCATGAGGATGCAGTCCATTCCGGGATGGCGTCGAAACGCCGCCGTGAGCCGCGTCCCCCACTGCTCAAGCCCGGTCTGAGCGTCGCCGAGATAGAGGAATTCCAGCCGCCTGGGCCGATCGGGTCCGGTCCTGACGGTCCGCCAGGGCCCCCATCGGCCGGCTTTCCCGTCGCCGAGCGAGTAGTAATACATGGTGTCGGGCTCAAGGCCGCCGACCTTCGCCGTGTGGCGGATGATCAGCGGATCGTTGAGCACCTCCGACCGGACGGGATGCGCATCCCCCTCGACGAGCCGCAGGCCGTCAAGGTCGGGGTTGGTCGTGGGATCGCTCTCGGCGGTCTCGTATTTCGCCGGCACGATCCGGATGACGCTCCCCTCGACCCGCGACGACGTCCGCCAGGTCCAGACCAGCTCACGCGCCGGATCGGCGCCGAAACTCATGACCGCCTGGTCGGGCGTGTCGCGCGAGACCGAATGCGACTTCCAGACGCGCCCCCCCGCCAGCAGCGCCGCGTGCCGGCGGTCGTGCGCCGGTTGAAGCAGGATCGCGCCGTCCAGCTCCTTCGGAAGCGCGCGGAACGGCCGGCTCGGCCCGCTCGACGCGCTCACGCCG
>CALCIC010000137.1 GCA_937907405.1 uncultured Isosphaeraceae bacterium
CGAGATCTCCACTCTTTCCCTACACGACGCTCTTCCGATCTCCACCAGCACTGCATCGACGAGGGCGCCCTGATCAGCATCTCGGGCGAGCCGACCGACCAGGACTGGGGCTGGCGCGAGTTCGCCCTCCGCGATCCCGACGGCTTCGTCTGGTCGATCTACCAGGACAACTCGGGGGGTCAGTGGACCGGCTGATCCTCTCCGAGTCCGCGCCGGGACAGGATCGCGGCGGCGCCGGCGATCACGGCGGTCTCGATCCGCAGGATGTGGGGCCCCAGGCGGATCGGAAGCCAGCCCAGTTCCAGAGCCAGCTCCCGTTCGGCCTCGGTGAACCCCCCCTCGGGGCCGACCGCCAGCCGGACGACCTCGCCCCGAGCGATCGACGGCCAGTTCTCGGGCGGTTCGCCCGCCGGATCGGCCAGGAGTCGGCGTCCCTCGGGTCGTTCGAGAAACGCTTTCAGCCGCGACGGAGCGCCCATGTCCATGAGCCGACTGCGGCCCGACTGCTTGGAAGCCTCGACGATCGTCTTGCGGAGCCGATCGAGCTTCGACCCGCGCGGGTCGACCACCGAGCGTTCCGTGAGCAGCGGTTCGACCCGCGAGACCCCCAGTTCGACGGCCTTCTCGACCAGCCAGTCGAACCGGTCCCCCTTGGGCGCGGCGGTCCCGATCTCGATCACGCAAGGAGGAAGAGGCTCGGCCGTCGCCCCCCCTTCGGCTTCGAGCCAGGCGGCGTCCTTGCCGATCTCGACCACTCGGGCGACGTACGACAGCCCCGATCCGTCGAACAACGCGACCCGGTCTCCGACCTGATGCCGGCAAACCCGCAGCAGATGCCGCGATTCGTCGACGTCGAGCCGGAACCTCCCCTCTTGCGGCGGGACCGGGCAATAGAAGCGGTTGGACACGAGCGGGCTCCGAAGGCGGATTCAGAAGGCGGTCACGGGCGATCTCGATCGTAGAACAAGAACGAGGAATCGACAATCGGATGTGGAAACGACACTGGGGCCTGAGTCGAGATCCGTTCCCGGACGGCGGTTCGTCGTACGTGGCGCTCCCGTCGCACGTCGAGGCGGAGTCGCGACTAGTTTACTCGATCGAGTCGGCGCATCGGCTGGCGGTGCTCCGGGGGGAGGCGGGGCTCGGCAAATCGACGGTGCTCCGCCGGGCGCTCGCGAAAGCGCGGCGGTCCGGACGCCGGATCGCGCTGGCGGCGGATCCGATCGAGCCCGTCGGACTCTGGAACGCGCTGGCCGACCGCCTCGGCGCGCCGGCCGCCGAATCCCCGAGCGATCGAGCGGCGAGCTGGCGGCGGCTGGAGCGCGCGGTCCAGGTCTGCGCGCTCGAAGGCCGGCGCGTGGTTCTCGCCGTCGACGGCGCCGAGGCCCTCTGGAATGAATGCGATTCGACACGGGCCGATCTGCTGAGGCTGGCGCAGCTTGACGGCGGCTCGGCGACCGCGCTTCTGGCCGTCCGGGACGCCGAGGGGGGCGAGCAAGCCCTCGAACCGACGCCCGTCTGGACGCTCGCGATCAGCCTGACGCGGCTCACGCGATCGGAAGTCGAGCGGTATCTCAACGAGAAGCTGGCGGGATCGGGATGCGTCGACGCGTTGTTCACCCCCCGGGCGATCGTCCGGCTGCACGCGCTCGCCTCGGGCGTGCCGCGCGGGCTCGACCGACTGGCGTCGCTGTCGCTGATGGCCGCCGCCTCGCGAGGCGTCGAGGTCGTCTCGTCCGAGGTCGTCGACGACGCCGCCCGCGAATGCCAGGTCCCCTTGAGATGATCCGCGATCCGCCGATCCGCCCGAGGGGGGCGCGCCAGGGCTGGAAGCCGACTCGGCATTCGTGTTAGGATCGACGTTGGTCGCGTATCGTGGACAGAACTTCTCCCCGGACGATCCCCCGCCCATGAGCCAGCAGCCGATTCAACTCCGCGATCCGTTGAAAGCCGCGTTCCTCGCCTGGCTGATTCCAGGGCTCGGCCACTATTACCAGGGTCGGAAGGGGAAGGCGGCGCTGTACGCGATCTGCATTCTGAGCATCTACTTCATCGGCTTCGTGCTGGGGGAAGGCAAGGTCGTCTACTGGCGATGGGTCAGCCCGCTGAACCTCGACAAGTTCATGCTCCATTACCCGGGGCAGTTCTTCGTCGGCCTGCCGGCGCTCCCCGCGTTGATCCAGGGGACGATCCGCTACTTCCTCCCGAACTCGAACTTCCTCTGGGGGTTCATGGCCGAGCCGTCGCAGAACGTGATCAACGGAATGCACGCGCGACTCGGCAGCAAGCTGGTCGACGTCGGCACGATCTACACGACGGCCGCCGGCCTGCTCAACGTGCTGGCGATCTACGACGCCTACGAAGGGCCCGCATACGTCGACGAACCGGACGGGGACGAACTCGTCGAGACCCCGGCGTCGGCGGGCGCCAAGGTGGAGGGCACCGTCTGATGGACGCCTCGTCGAACCTCTACTGGCTGATCCTGCCGCTGGTCGTCGCCTTCAGCCTCGTCTACAGCGCCTCGCGTCATGAATCGTGGCGACTGATCTGGATGCGGTCGATCCGCCTCTGCCTGCTGATCCTCGGCGCCCTGATCGGCACCACGGCCATCTTGCTGCTGATCAATACGCAGGTCTGACGGGCTTCACGCTCGCTCCGGGCGTCGGGTCGTCCTCGATCCCGAACAGATACGCGACCCCCGCCGTCTGAAACACGACGAGCGGCACGAATTGCAGCCATTGCCAGGCGTCGAGCAACCGCCCGACCATCAGGCGGAGTCCCATGCTGGTCAGGTTCCGCGTGAACCTCGGGCCGATCCACCAGGGGGGAAGCGGGCTGACGCCGGTCCAGAGCGGCCAGACGACGTCGACCAGCGGGTCGGCGACGTCCTGGGGAATCCGCCCGCCGACGCCCTGGAACAAGAGCATCAACACGCCCCCGGCGAGCGTCGTTCCCACCGCCACGACCAGGAACGCCTTGCCCCACCTCCCCGGCGCGGACAACGCCGCGGCGACGGCGATCATCGCGAACGGCAGCAGCGGGACCAGCAGCCGAGGGCCCGTCGACCATCCTCCGGTCCACTCGGGATAGCTCAGGTTGACGACGAACACGGCCAGCGCCGCGGCCAGCGAGACCGCCGCGACGCCGAACCATCGTCGACTGAACAGGATCACCCACCCCGGCGCCGCCAGTACGACGATCGGCGCGTAGAACAAGAGCCCCCGGTATCGCCCCCGGAGCAAGGGGGCGGCCAGGCCCCAGTCCGGCCACCGAAGGCCCAGCGGATTCTCTCGATTGTGCACCCGCGCGAACTGCGCCGTCGCGTGGTGGAAGTACCCCATGTCCAGCGGATTGCCGAACGCCAGCTCGTTGTACGTCAAGAGCACGAGCGCCGGCCCCAACGCCCCGAGCCCGAAATAGACGATCGCCGCCGGCTTCCAGACCCGCGCCATGCACTGGCCGATCAGGTAGAAGCCGAGCACCGCCGACACCGGCCCCACCTGAAGCTCGACGACCGACGCGGCCGACGCCAGCATCCCGGCCAGGAACACCCGCAACGTGTTGCCGACGTCGCCGCGCCGCGAAAGCAAAAGGAAGGACGCCGTCAGCGCGAAGGCCGACGTCTGATGCCCGTACGCGAGCGTGGCGTAGACGTAGGCGGGCGTCGCCAGCCCGTACGCAAGAGCCAGCAGGGCCGCCTGGCGCCGACCGCAGCCGAAGCCGCGGGCGAACGCCGCCAGCATGACCGCCGTGAACGCCGTCAGCACCCCCGAGGTCGCCAGGGTGATCCAGTAATCGGCCGCCCAATAGGCCTTTGCGGGGACGTCGAGGGGATGCGACGGCAGCCCCCCCACCGTCGCGGCCACGGCGTAGGGGACCGTCGCCAGCAGCGGATAGCCGGGCAGCTTGTCGCTGTAGAATCGCCCCTGGAAATTCGCGCGGTCGCCGGTCTGGTTCTCAAGGCCGTCGATCGAGATCCGGCCGTAATCGACCAGCGCGTACGTCAACATCAGACGACTCGACGTGTTCCAATCGCGCGAGTGCCAGAAGTAGGCGTAGCTCCCGATCAAGATCACGAACACGCCGAAGTACGTGCGAAACCAGGCTCGTTCCATCAGTCGACGATCTCCCTCCGAGACGCTCGGAACGCCGCCGAGGCCGCATCAGCGGCCGCGACCAGGAAGAGCGCGGCGAGCAGGCAGCAGGGCGCCTGGATCGGAAGCTGATAGCGATCCCAGGCCATCGGCAGGTACAACGTCACCACCGACGACGCCGCCGCCGCCCAGACCGCCAGGGCCCAGCCGAGCGGAGCGTCGCCGGCGCGATACTGGCGACGCCCCAGTATAAGGGCGGCCGCCGTCCCCGCCAGGCAGATCGGCAGCCAGACCAAGGCCCCCGCGTCCTGCCCGAAATCGAACCGTCGGGTGGAATCGGATTTCCCCGGCCCGAGCGGGCCGAACCGGCCGAAGCCCTGCGCGGCGACCACCTTGGCCCGCTCGGACAGCGTCGTCAGCGCGTTGTGAGGAAACGCCTGCTGCTGGGACGCCGACATCACGCGCCGATGCTCGATCAGGAACTGGAACCGCCGCCAGGCGCCGAGCTCGGCGAGCCGCCCGGCCTCGGCCTGCAACGGCGCGGACGGTCGGGCCGTCATGAACGGATCAAGCCCGACGAACACGGCCCAGGCCGTCGCGGCCGCGAAGCTCGATCCGATCGCGAAGCTCACCTTGCCGGCCCGCGAGCGGTTCGGCAGCGAACATCCCAGCACGACCCACCCCGCCACGGTCATCAACGCGAGCAGTCCGTTGAACTTCGACAATACGGCCAGCCCCGCCGCGACCCCCGCGCCGATCAGGACGACCGCGATCCACCACCTCGCCCGTTCCCGAGGGCCGAAGGCCCGGCCCCAGCACCACGCGGCGATCACGATCGCCAGGTACATGAGCGCCTCGCACGAGACTTCCGACATCGCCCGGTGCGCATGCAGCCGGTAGAGGGGATTGAACGCCAGCAGGACCGCGGCGACAAGTCCGACCCGCGCGTCGCGGACCAACACCCCCAACCCGAAGACCGCGACGCAGCCCAACGCCCCAAGGACCACCGAAGGCGTCCGCGCGGCCCTCAACAGAGCCGCGCCGCCGAACGCGCTCGAGGTGTCGCCGTACCACTGCCGGGCCGCCGCCGGCCCCGGCCGGCCGTGGTCGCCGGCGCGGAGGGCGAGGCCGATCAGGTACTTCGGCAGCGGCGCCAGGTCGTAGGCCGGCAGGTCGAGCCAGGCGCGGTCGTTCGTCCTGCCGTCGAGCATCAGGTCGGCGTAATAGCTTTGCGAAATGTACGCGTATTCATCCACGAACGGCGGGTCGTGGAGGTCCCAGGCGAAAAGCCCCAGCGATCCCGCGAGGACGACCGCCGCCAGGCCGAGCCGCGACCCTGACGACGGCGGAATTCTTGCGGGTCGCGCGGGTTGAAGAGGGGGCATTCGGCTCTCGTCGGGCGTCAATCCAGGGAAACTTTAACGACTTAACGAACTGGACTTACGCGCTCATTGTAGAAGTCGTCGGGAATCTTTGGCAACGCCGAGATCGTCGGCTAAGTTTCACCGACGGCCCAGAGAGACCGGGGTCGTCGAGACGGTTGCATCCCTGGCCCGGCCGGGGTTTCGGACCGTGTCGCAGGTGCTCGATACTTCGCCTTGCCTCTTGGACGAAGGTGATCGGCGAGTGGCACAGGCGCCGGTCCGGCCGCAATCGCAGTTTGCGTCCGGGAACTTTCGATCCAACTGATTAAGCTTCTTCGAGCATCCCGATGCGCGCACCCAACCCTCAGCCGTGGGCATGCCTCCGTCCCCTTCCGGATCGATCGGCCGATGCGCCCCGCGCGGTCGACGAGTCGGGCGCGGTTTCCTCTGGGACGAGCGCGTCCGCGTCACGGCGGCTTCCCGCCGAATTCGCCGGCCGCCGGCGTTCTTCTCCAGTGCGCGTTGCGCGGCGCTTCTCAAGTCGGGGCCCATCAACACGGGAGATTCATGAGATGTTCAGCTTGAGTTGGCTGCGCGAGCGCGGCCGCACCCGCGCCAGACCATCGCTTCATCGCCGTCGAGCGATGCGGATCGTCGCGCTGTCGTGCATGGCCGTGGCCGCCTTGCTCCAAACCGGCTGCCGATCCGGCGGCATCTTCAGCCCCTGCGGCTTCGTCGGCCGAACGACCAGCCGGATCATGCGACCGTTCCGGAATTGCGGCGCCGCGGCGCCCTGCGCCGCCGTCGGCGGCGATTGCTACGGATCGGAGATCGGCTCGGAAGTCCCCATGGAATACGCCGGTCCGATCGGCGTCGTCGGGCCCTCCGCCCCGATCATCGAAGGCGGCTCGGTGCCGTCGAGCGTCTCGCCCCCGGTCGATGCGCCGACGAACCTGAATCCGCTCGACGATCGTCCCAGCGCCCAGCCCGGCCCCAGCCCGCGAAGCAGCCGGGGAACGACGAATTCCGGCGTCCGGACGCCGTCCAATTATGACGCGCAGCGCCCGGTCGACGCCTCCGGGCGCGGCGTGAAGTCGTCCCAGACGCTCGTCTCGACCCCCGCGTCGACCCCCCGGTCGTCGCGGGACGCGATCCAGACGAGCGCCAAGAGCGTGGCGGTCGACGACGGCGACGACGACAACGTCCTCGACCATCTGCCCCCCCTCGATCTTCCGGCGGACGTGACCGGTCGGGGCGACAGCCCGCCGGTCGCCCCCGCCGCAGCCAAACCCCGGGCCGCGGCCGCGGTCTCGACCTCGGCCCCGGCCTCGACCGCTTCCCCGGCGAACGACCAGGTCACTGGTCGTTCGGCCCGGGAGGTCGACGCGGCCCTCGTCGCCGCCGACGCGGCGAGCCCGGAGGTCGCGGCGAAGGCCGGAGACGCCATCGGCATCACCCGGTTCGTCGCCGTCGACCTCAAGCTGGCCGGCGGCAGCGAGCCGTCGGCCGTCGGCCTCGGCTGGCTCGTCGAGAAAGGCTACAAGACCATCCTCGACCTCCGCGATTCATCGCAGACCAGCTCGACGTTCATCGGCGAAGCCGCCTCGCGCGGGCTGCGGTACGTCGCGTTTCCGGTCAGCCTCGACAAGCTCAACCGCGATCAGCTTGAGCGGTTCGCCTTCGAACTGTCACTCAGCGACGCCCGCCCGCTCTACTTCTTCGACGACGACGGCCGCCGAGCCGGCGCGTTGTGGTATCTCCGCCGTATCCTGACCGACAAAGTCAGTCCTGACATCGCGCGCCGCGAGGCCAAGGAGTTGGGTCTGATCGACGACGCCTCGTGGAATCGCGTTCAATCAGCCGTCGACGCCCAGCTCGCGCCCCGAAGCTTCGCGACGGCGATCGAGGACGCTTCCCCTACCGCCAC
>CALCIC010000138.1 GCA_937907405.1 uncultured Isosphaeraceae bacterium
GGGCCTGGGGAGCCGGGGCGATCTTGGCCGGGGCCTGGGGAGCCGGGGCGATCTTGGCCGGGGCCTGGGGAGCCGGGGCGATCTTCGAAGGAATTATCTTGGAGGGCGCCTGGGCGGCGGGATACGCCTGGCCCGTGGCGACCGGAGTCGATTTGTGGAACAGTTGGCCCGAAACACTCAGGGCAACAACTAGAACCGCACTGGTCATCGCGATGTCCTCTGTGATGAGTGAGGTTGTCGGTCGACGTCTCGATCGACGCGGTGAACTGACATTCCCCTGAAGGATCTGGTCACGGCCGATGAGTGACAACGTCCGATCGCCAACACCACCGTCCATTCGATCTTCACTCCCCCACCCTGTTGAGGGTCGGGAAATGATTTCGCCCCCCTTCCGTATCAGGAGACGAAACACGAAGGCCTTGTTCGGTGGCGGAAGACTCAAGACGACCATCTTGGCCGAATCAAGTTCTCCACCCCAGGGGCGGCCATTGCAGGTTATCGGCATCCATTCGCCCGGCGTTGACTCAAGTTGAGAAAATCGAGAGCATGCCGGCTTGAGGAACTCTAGGGGCTTTGACGAGTTTCAAGAGGCTGGGTGTTTAGAGAGCGTGGTTTGGATCGCCCCCCGACGGCTTCGAAGCCGAACCATCATGAGGCCGTCGAGGAGCCCCGGAGCATTTGCGAGGGGGCGATCAAGTCAGGGTCGTCGGATTGACAAGGTGGTCGATGCGGCGGCCTGATCTTACGCAAGGATTCAGCGTCATCAACACTACACCGGTATTGGGAGGCAGCATGCGTATCGGCATCCGGCTTGGCGGTGCGATGTTCGGGATGATCGTCACCATCTTGGGGACGACGACCCGGGCGGACTCTGCCGAGCGAGTCGTGGCCGTCCCGCTAGGTGGCTCGCTGGAAGCGCAAAAGGGGGACCATAACTATGGGGTCTATATTCCGACGCGGTTCGGCGGCGACCTGACGATCGAATCAAGCGATGGCAAGGTCGAGGAGATCAAAGGCCCCAACGGCGTGGTTCGCACCAACGGCCAGGACGTCGGAATGGACCAGCAAGGCTGGTTCACCTTCCGGGTCGTGGGAGCGAAGAAGCCCTTCAAGGTCGAAACCAAGTTCGTCCAGCAGGCGCAGAGCACGAAGAAGCCCTGGAACTTCTACTACTGGCCGACCAAGGCCGACGCGCTGCACGAGCCGTGGTCCGGCGGCAACGCCCGGGTCGACACGGTCCAGGTCAAGGGGGACGACATCCTCCTGCACTCTCCCGGAAGCTACATCGCCCCGGGACAGGACATCATCCTGGCCGGTCCCAACGGCCTGCTGGAGTCGCTGCCGGCCGCCGGCGACGACGCCACCTGGTTCCCCAACCTGTACGACGACCTGTTCTGGCTGGGGCCCAGCAACACGCTCTTCGCGACCCCTTCCCCGCTGCTGAAGTACGACCAGCTCTTCGGCACGTCGGCCCGTCAGTGGGAGGCGCGTTACAGCCAGACCCAGGACATCAGCCGATGGCCGGGCCACTGCCTCGGCGGCGCCGTGGCCTCGATCGCCTTCAATGATCCGGTCCCCGCGCCGGGGTCGGGGATGACGAAGGACGAGCTCAAGGCGCTGTACGCCGAGTTGGGTGAGAACCATCTCCACCACCGGATCGGCGACTACGCGACCGACATCCCTCCCGGCCCTCCCCGCCCGGGCCCGGACGAAACCGACTGGAAGGTCTCGCGGGTCCACGCCATGCTTGAGACGCACATCCGCGGCGAGCGGATCGCGCTTCTGGCCAACATGCGGGCGTTCCCCCCCCGAGGGACCCCGAGCGAGGTCTGGAACCAGGCGATCTACAAGTACACCGCCAACATGAAGGCGATGCCCGGCCGCGGCCCTCGCGCGGTGCTCGTCGACATCCAGGTCCACACCAACTCGGGCTCGTCGCTCAACGGCCAGGATGAGAAGGACCGGGTGGTTCAGTATCAGTACAGCCTGGTTTACGGCCTCGACGGCCGGGTCGACGAGACCAATCCCGCCGCGACCGACTGGATCTCCGTCGGCGGCGAGGCGTTGTACGCGCCCCTCAACGTGCTTCAGGTCCTCGATTCGCAGTGGACCGGCCACAACCCGTACGTGACCCTCGACAACGTTCGGTCGCTCGACCTGGCCAACGGCGGCGGGAACAATCCGCGGTTCGCCGGCAAGCGTCCGGACTTCCTGCCGGTCGCGCAGTTCGAGGCCGGCCGGGCGCCGGTGGGGGGCGACGTCCCGATGTTCGCCTCGGGCAATCAGCCGTCCCCCTATCAGTCCAACCCGTATGAGGCGCCCCGCCGCACCGGCGGCTTCTTCCGGACGATGTTCGGACGCTGAGCCCGCGACCGATTTCGGAGTCCCGTTCCGACCGAGCCGAATCCGCCCTGAATTCCGAGCCTTCCGATCACCCGGTCGAACCGACGGTCTTACAACCGCGCTTCGACCGGGTGTTTTCGCGCCCGCCGCGGCGCCGGAACTTCTTCGAATCCGGCCGCCTCTTCGATTTCGTTATTTTCGTCACTGCTGTTCAAGTCCCCCGCCGCAACCGCCGATCTTCCTTAGTAGAGAAGACCAGATCGACCAGGCGGCGTGATGAACCCGCGCCGCGCCGGGCCGATTCGACGGAATGCTCGGCAGGTCGGGTTTTCCACGCACAACAGCCATCGATGATTTGCGGGGGCGTCAGCCATGACTCAAACCGAACTCTTTCCCGAAACGATGACAGGTCGCCCCGAACGGGACGGGCGCCGTCGCGAGATGGTGCTGATCCAGGTCCCCGACGTTCGCGACCGCCGACTCTCCATCAAGCGGGGCCAGGATCGACTCCGGTCTCGTACTCAGACGCTGATCCGGCCCGTCGGCGGCCGGCGGCCCCGGCGCCGCCTCAAGCGCGAGATCCGCATGGCGGCGCTCGCCGGTCTGGCGTTCGCGCCGGTCATCCTTGCCGCCGGCGTGTGGTGCCTGCACTCGACGCGCCCGCTGGCCGCTGCCGAGGTGGGGGCGTATTCTCGGTCGATCGAAGCCTCGGATTCCAACGCCGACGCCACGCCGACGGCGGTCCTGATCTCGATCGAACCGACCGGGGGCGCGGCCGAAATCGAAGCCGAAGCCGAGACGCCGGTGGTCTTCCCCGGCTACCTCCTGCCCGACGACCATCGCGAGGAGGCGGTTCATGAGGGAAGTTGACGACGCGCTCAGTCGGGCCTACGCCCAGAAGCCCCAGGCCGATTCGACCTCCGGCTTCCCGCCGGCGCCCCACTGGCCCGCCCGAAGGGGGGCCGAGGTCGACCGCGCTCCGCACGCCCGGTACGTTCGCGAGCCTGACGGACTCCCCTCCCCCGGCCACGAGTCAGGCCGCGCCGCCGGAGTCCAGATTCAGTGGCCCGACGTCGTCGCCGAACTCGAGCGCGCTTGGGGGGATCGGTTCGAGGCTCTGGCCGACCGACTTCTCGAAGTCCGCGCCCGGAAGAACCTGAAGGTCGTCCTGTTCACCAGCTGCCATCGAGCCGAGGGGCGGACGACGCTGGTCTTGACGCTCGCCCGCGCCCTGGCCCGGCGACCGCTCAAAACGCTTCTGGTGGACGCCGACCTGGCCGGGCCGATGCTGGCCCGCAGCCTGGGGGTCCGTCCGATCGTCGGCCTCGACGACGTGGTCGAAGACGGCCAGGCGCTCGGCGAAGCCCTGATCGAGAGCCCCGACGAGCGGCTCTGGATCTTGCCCATGCGGTCGGCCGTCGCGCGGCCTCGTGAGTTCCTGTCGAGCCCCGCCTGGGCCTGCGCGATGGCCCGCCTCCGTCGCGAGTTCGATCTCGTTCTGATCGACGGCAGTCCGCTGTTCACCGGCCTGAGCGCGGCGGTTTTGCACAACTCGGTCGACGCCGCGGTGCTGGTCCACAACAGCGCCACGACCGGCCAGCGGGCGATCCGAAGGGCGCAAGAAGTTCTCGAAGCGGGCGGCGTTCCTCTGCTCGGCCTCGCCGAGACGTTCGTCTGACGCAGGCGGACCTGATCCTCGCGGATGTTGGAGACTCCGTGTACGAGTCGCATTATGGACTGGAGCATCGGCCGTTCGGCGAGACCGTCAACCCGGCGTCTTACGTCGCGCTGCCGACCCGCGACGCCGCGCTGCGGCGGCTCCGCTACGGGCTCGAACACGGCCTCGGCCCCGCCCTGCTCTACGGCCCTTCTGGTGCCGGCAAGACGCTGCTGACGCGCCGGCTCGCGGTCGAGATGGGCGTCCCGACGGTCCATCTGACCTTCCCCGCCATGCCGGCCGTCGATCTCCTGACGGTGCTGGCCGAGGGGCTCGGCGCTTCGGTGCCTGAAGCCTCAACGATGTCGGGCGTCCTCCGACGGCTCCGCGAAGCGCTCTCCGACCACGCCTCGCGCGGCGTCCGCCCGCTCTTGATCGTCGACGAGGCTCAGGCGATCCACGACTCCGCCGCGTTCGAGGTGCTCCGTCTTCTCCTGAACTTCAGCACCGACGGCGCGCCCGACCTGTCGCTGCTGCTGGCCGGGACGGCCGAACTGCTGCTCCAGGCGCCCGCCGTCCTGCTCGACCGCCTGACCGCCCGCAGCCTGCTCGCACCCTTGACCGAGGCCGAGTCGGCGACGTACATCGAGGGCCGGCTGACCGCCGCCGGGGCGCGCGAACCGCTGTTCACGCCCGAAGCCCTGGCCGAGATCCACATCGCCGCGCTCGGCGTCCCTCGCCGCCTCAACCACCTCGCCGATCTGGCGCTCCTGATCGCCTACGCCGAGAGCCGCCCGCAGGTCGACCCCCGGATCGTCGCAATCGCCGCCCGCGAGTTCCACTGCGATCCCCTCGCGGCCTGACCTGGGTAAGCGTCTTATAAGTGGGTGGACGGTCAGGCGGCAAGGGGGGGCGTCCCA
>CALCIC010000139.1 GCA_937907405.1 uncultured Isosphaeraceae bacterium
GCCCAACCGGCCAGGCGGAGGAGGCGGCGGTCTGCCCAATCGGCCCGGCGGCGGGGGCGTACTTCCCAACCGGCCCGGCGGAGGGGGTACATTCCCCAACCTGCCCAACCGGCCAGGCGGAGGAGGCGGCGGTCTTCCCAACCGGCCAGGCGGAGGGGGTGCATTCCCCAACCGGCCCAACCGGCCAGGCGGCGGAGGCGGCGGCAACCGACCGGGGTGGATCACGGGCAACCGTCCGGGGTACAACCGGCCTGGACTCAACAACTGGCTGGGCGGCGGTCAAATCGGTAATAACACCAACGTCGTGGCCAATCGTCCCATCAACACCAACATCAACAACATCACGAACGTCAACAACAGCGTCTTCCGCGCCGGCAACAACTACAACTCCACCAGTCCCGGCTGGGGAGGCGGCGGCTGGGGAGGGTCAGGTTGGGGAGGCGGCGGCTGGGGAGGCGGCGGCTGGGGAGGGTCAGGTTGGGGAGGCGGCTTCGGCCGAGGCGGTTGGGCGTCGCCGTATTACGGCAACTGGTATCGAGGAGGCTGGGGCGGAAACGGATTCTGGACCGGCTTCGGCGCGGGGGCGTTGACCTCGTTCGGCCTGAGCGCGATGACCTCCGGATTCGGTTGGGGTTACCCCGGATACGGCTACTCGACGATGGGAATGTACAATTACTTCCCGACGTGGGGCGTCGCCAACTACAATAGTTGGGGACTCGGCGGTTTCGCCAACAGCATGCTCTACAGCAATTATGTAAACCCGTACAACACCGTGGTGGTCGCCGCGCAGCCGGCGCAGACGACCGTGGTGTACGACTATTCGCAGCCGATCAACGTGGCCGCCCCGGCGCCCGCCCCCGAGGTCGCGGAGACCACCGAACAGTTGTTCTCGCAGGCGCGCGACGCCTTCAAGGCGGGTGATTACCCGGGCGCGCTCGACCTGGCCGACCAGGTCTTGAAGCAAACGCCCGACGTCCCGGTCGTCCACGAGTTCCGGGCGCTGGCGCTGTTCGCCCTCAAACGGTACGACGAGGCGTCGTCGGCGGCTTACGCGGTCCTGTCGACGGGTCCGGGGTGGAACTGGGCCACGCTGGTCGGCCTGTACCCGGACGTCGAGACCTACACGAACCAGCTTCGCGAGCTCGAAACCGTGGCCCGGGCGCAACCGAACGCGCCCTCGCCGCAGTTCTTGCTCGCCTATCACTACATGGTGCAGGGCCACAAGGAAGCCGCCGCGGCGCAGTTCGAGATGGTCACCAAGCTCGCGCCCGACGACCAGCTCGCGGCCTCGTTCGTGAAGGTGCTCAAGAAGGTCGCCGATCAGCCCCCCGCCGCGGCGCAGGGGGCCCCCGCGCAACAACCGGCCGCCGCGGCCGCGCCGGCCGAGGCTCAAGCGGCCCCCGCGGAGGCTCAGGCCGCGACCGAGGCGAAGGCGGAAGAACCCCCTCCGCCGCCGCCGGCGAACCTGATCGGCTCGTGGAAGGCCCAGCCGTCGGCCGACGTGTCGATCGCGCTGACGCTTGAAAATGACGGCAAGTTCTCGTGGGAAATCGACGCCAAGGGCCACAAGGAGACCCTCACCGGGCAGGCGGGGTACAAGGACGAGACCCTGGCCCTGTTCCAGACCGAAGGCCCGCCGTTGGCCGGCAAGGTGACTCAGAGCGAGCCCAACAAGTTCGTCTTCAGCCCCGCCGGGGCCGGCGACAAGTCGCCCGGCCTGACCTTCACCCGCTGACGGCCAGGACGGGCGCCGCGCCGACGCGGGGGGTCACTCGCCCGCGTCGGCCTTGGGGATGAACTTCATCGCGCGAAGCCATTCCTCGCAACGCTTCGGCCAGGTCGAGCAGGCGTCGTCGCTCGGCCTGAGGCCGAAGCCGTGGCCGCCGGTCGAATAAACGTGCAACTCGGCCGGCACGCCGGCCTTCTTCAAGGCGATGTACATACTCACGCTGTTCAGCGGGCTGACGTTGTCATTCCCGGCGTGGGCCAGGAACATCGGCGGCGTTTGCGGAGTGACGAGCGCGATCGGGTTGGCGGGGTCGTCCCGCTTCTCCATGCCGCCGGGATAGACGAGCACCGCGAAATCCGGCTTCGCGCTCTGCTTGTCGATCTCGTCGCTCCCCGGGTAGGTCGATTCCGTGAAGCGGGTGGCGGCGGCGGCCGTCAGATGGCCGCCGGCCGAGAAGCCGAGCATGCCGATGCGGTGCGGGTCGATCCCCCATTCGGACGCCTTGCCGCGGACCACCTTCAACGCGCGCTGGGCGTCCATCAACGGTTGGGGCGGCGACTGGTCTCTGGGCGTCCCCTCGCGCCGGGGGACGCGGTACTTGAGGACGATCCCGGTCACGCCGATCGTGTTCAGCCAGGCGGCGACCTCCTCCCCCTCCAGGTCCCACGCCAGGATGTTGTACCCGCCGCCGGGGCAGATCACGACCGCCGCGCCGGTATTCCTGGCCGGATCGGGGCGGAAGACGGTCAGCGTCGGATGGGAGACGTTCGCCAACCGCTTGACCTCGCGCTGGCCCGGCTGAGGGTCCGCAAAATGCTCCGGCCCGACCTCCCCCGTCTCGCCGGGCGCGGGGCCGGGCCATACGTCCAACGTCAGCGGCCCGGGGCCGTCGGCGACCGCCGAGACGGAAAGACCGCACAGGAACGACAGGCCGACGCAGATCATCAATCGACGCATTATTAAGTTTCCTTTGGAAAAACAGCCCTCGCGATCGGATTCGCGTCGGGGCCTCGGCGTCGAATTCGATTTGTCGCAATCGATTTCGAATTCGCCTTGAGGCGATCGACGCTTTGGTATCTAATCACCGCGAACACTTCGATTCAAGCACCACCTCGTTCGCCGATCGTCCCCCGCGACGGTTATCGACGACTCGTTCGTCATCCGCCGGCAACGAGGAATCCGACTCGCGGGCTCGCGTCCGCCGCGCCCTGTCGACCATTTGCCAGCCTTTTTATGAAAGACCATAAATTATGTTCACGTCATTTGTCATTCTTGGGTATTTCGGTCCCGAGACGGTCTTGCCGGTGACCTCGATCGTCGCCACGGTGATCGGCGTCGTCATGATGATGGGGCGGAACTCGCTGCGCTGGGCGTTCGAAGCCGTGAAGCGAGCCGCGCTGTTCCGCCGCCGTCGCGAATCGACCTCGACGAAGTCGCCGGCGCCGCATGCTGCCCGATCGGCCAAGCGGGAATCCGTCGAGGCGCGTTGAGCCGCGACTCTCCGTGGCGAGCCCCGTCGATCCACGTCTCGGAAACGCGAAAAGGCGCCGACCCCTGCGGGTCGACGCCTTCGGATGGTCGTCGGGAGATTCGAGCAGTCGGGGTCAGGAGCAGCCCATGCTGTTGCCGCAGTTGAAGCAGCGGTAGCAGGTGCCGCAGCGGACGGTCAGGGCGCCGCAGTTGTCGCAGGACGGGGCGTCGCTCTGGAAGTGGGCGAACTGGCGGTCCTGTACGCTGACCGACGATTCGGCGGCCACCGGCGCGACCGGCGTAAGCTTGGCGTGCGAGCCCGCGCCCATCGCGGCCTCGGCGTCCTCAAGATCGGCGATCGTCGCCGTGCGATGGCCGTTGACCTTCATGACCGGAGCGGACGCGGACGCCGACGCCGACGGGGGGGGCTCGGACGCGCCCCGGTTGGGGGCGTTGGCCTCGCGGTAGCCCTCGATGAACTCCATGCCGAGCCACCGGAAGATGTAGTCGGCGATGCTCTTGGCGATCGGGATGTCCGAGTTCTTGGTGAACCCCGCCGGCTCGAACCGGCTGTGGGCGAACTTGTTGACGAAGACTTCCAGCGGCACGCCGTATTGCAGGCCGATCGAGATCGACGTCCCCAACACGTCCATCAGGCCGCCGATGGTCGAGCCTTCCTTCGCCATGGTGATGAACAGCTCGCCGGGCCGGCCGTCGGGATAGAAGCCGACGTTGATGTAGCCTTCATGACCCTGGATGTCGAACTTGTGAGTCATGCTCCGCCGGGTGTGCGGCAGCCGCTCGCGCTGGGGCCGGACCACCGTCGCGGTCGCAACCGACGCCGCCACGGTCGGCCGGACGACTTCCACGACCGGCTCGGGCGCTTTCGCCGCGGCGGCGGCGACGGCGTCGGCCGCGGCCTTCGACTTGTCGCCCGACGATTCGCTCGACGTCGAGACCGGCTGGCTCCCCTTCGAGCCGTCTCGATAGATCGCCAGCGCCTTGAGGCCGAGCCTCCAGCCTTCCAGGTAGGTCTCGCGAATGTCCTCGACGGTCGCCTGGTTGGGGAGGTTGCAGGTCTTGGAGATCGCCCCCGAGAGGAACGGCTGGACGGCGGCCATCATCTTGAGGTGGCCGAGGTAGTGGATGCTCCGCCCCCCTTGCGGCGGCGCGAACGCGCAGTCGAAGACCGAAAGGTGCTCGTCCTTGAGGCCGGGCGCCTCTTCGATCGTGTCGTGCTTGTCGATGAATTCGAGGATCCCGCGGATCTCGGGTTCGTCGTAGCCGAGCTTGGAGAGCGCGGCCGGGACCGTCCGGTTGACGATCTTGAGCATGCCGCCGCCGGCCAGCAGCTTGTACTTCACCAGCGCGATGTCGGGCTCGATGCCCGTGGTGTCGCAGTCCATCATGAAGGCGATGGTCCCCGTCGGCGCCAGGACCGTCACCTGGCTGTTGCGGTAGCCGTTCTTGCGGCCGACCTCCAGGCACTCGTCCCAGACCGCGTGCGCGGCGCTCAACAGGTTCGCCGGCGCGTCGGCGTCGATCGCGTAGGCGGCGTCGCGGTGCATCTCCATGACCTTGAGCATCGGCTCGCGGTTCAGCGCGAAGCCGTCGAACGCGCCGACGACGCCGGCGTGCTCGGCGCTGGACAGGTACGACTGGCCGTGCATCACGGCCGTGATCGACGCCGCCAACGCCCGGCCGGCGTCGGAGTCGTAGGCCAGGCCCGACGACATCAACAGGCTGCCGAGGTTGGCGAAGCCCAGACCCAACGGCCGGAACTTGTGGCTGTTGAGCGCGATCTTCTCGGTCGGATAGCTGGCGTGGTCGACCAGGATCTCCTGAGCCGTGATGAAGACCCGGACCGCCGCGCGGAACCGTTCGACGTCGAAGACGCCGTCCTCGCCGACGAACTTCACCAGATTCAGCGACGCCAGGTTGCACGCCGAATCATCAACGAACATGTATTCGGAGCACGGGTTGGATGAGTTGATCGGAGCGGTGTTTGGGCAGGTGTGCCACTTCTGGATGGTGTCCTCGTACTGGACGCCGGGGTCGCCGCACAGCCAGGTCCCCTCGGCGATCTTGTCGAGCAGCATCCGGGCCTTGTACGTGTCCATCGGCCGGCCGGTGAGCACGGCCCTGGTCGTCCAGTCGCCGTCGTTCTCGGCGACCTTGAGGAAACCGTCGGTGCAGCGGACCGACAGGTTGGCGTTCTGGAACAGGACCGAGCTGTACGCCTCGCCGTTGAAGTTGGCCTCGTACCCCTGGCGGATCAGCGCCTGGGCCTTGGCCTCCTCCTTGGTCTTGCACTCGATGAACTCAAGGACGTCGGGATGCCAGATCTTGAGGGTCTGCATCTTGGCGGCGCGTCGGGTCTTGCCCCCCGACTTCACGACGCTGGCGACGGCGTCGTACACCTTCATGAAGCTGACCGGGCCCGACGGCTTGCCGCCGCCGGCGAGCTTCTCGCGGCTGGACCGGAGCGTCGACAGGTCGGTCCCCGTCCCCGAGCCGAACTTGAACAGCATGGCCTCGCTGTGGGCCAGCTTCATGATCCCTTCCATGTCGTCGGAGACGCTCTGGATGAAGCAGGCCGACGCCTGGGGCGTCTGATACGCGCTCGTGGCCGCGACGATGGCGCGGGCGTCCTCGTCCCACCGCCAGTTGTTGGCCGGGCCGCTGATCCCGTAGCTGTGGTACAGCCCGACGTTGAACCAGACCGGCGAATTGAACGCCCCGTACTGGTTCAGGCAGAGCGCCGACAACTCGTCGTAGAACCGCTCCGAATCCTCGGCCGTCGCAAAGTAGCCGTCCTCGCGCCCCCAATCGGCGATCGTCCGCGTCACCCGGTCGACGAGCTGCCGCACCGAGAACTCGCGCTTGCCGTCGCGGGGGGAGCCGTTGCCGGCGGTCACGTCGCCGTAGAAATACTTGCTCGCCACCACGTTGGTCGCAAGCTGGCTCCAGGCCCTGGGGATCTCGCAGTCGTGCTGCTCGAAGATCGCCCGCCCGGTCTCGTCCTTGATCGCCGCCGTCCGAAAATCCCACTCGACCTGATCGAACGGGTTCACGCCCTCCGTGCTGAAGACGCGAGGCACCCGCATTCCAGACCGCTGCTTGGTCTGATCCTTCGTTTTGGCCGCATGTCCTTCGGCCTGCTCCGTGGAGGAAATTCCTGTCCGCTCGCCTACTGACGACATTGGCACACTCCCATGAGACGCTTGATTGCGAGGCAGAACTAGGTTCGCCTATCTTACCGGATGCGGGGTCCATCGGTCCAGGCGTTCATCTATTCGAGACCATTCTCGACATCTGGACAGGCGGACATGAATTTTCGAGAATCGGCGAACCGAACGCCGCAGCCGGACAGGTCGGAATCATCGAAGGGGGCGCGCGCCCACCTCGCCTCGAACGCACGGCTTACAAAAGCCAGGCAGGCCGCGCCCACCCGACAAATTTCGAGGAAGTCCTCCGGCGGCCGGAGCGATCACGGCTCCCGATCCTGGGCGGTTCGAAACCCTCAACTCTTGCTTGCGGATCGGCTGGAGCCAAAAAAAAACCGCTCGCGGCAAGAAGTCTTGCCAAGCGCGAGCGGTAAAGTCTGCAAAGCCGATCGATCAGCAGCGAGGGACCGGCGTCAAGAAGCGGCGGCCAGGCTGACGATCTGGACCGTCGTGTACGGCTGACGGTGACCGCGGCGGCGGCGCATGTTCTTGCGGCGGCGGAATTTCTGGATGATGATCTTCTTGGCGCGGAACTGGTCGACGATCTTCGCCACGACTCGCGCGCCGGCGATCTCGGGCGCGCCGAGGGTCGGCTCGCCGTCGCCGGCGATCAGCAGGACCTTGCCGAAGATCAACTCGTCGCCGGCCACGCCCTGACGGTGGTCGACCTGGATGTAATCGCCTTCTTGAACGCGATATTGATGGCTTCCGTCTTCGAAAACAGCGTACATTCCTGAGAAACTCCTGGCGGACGGCGGGCCGCGCGACGGGGTGAACGGGAAACTCCGCGGACCCCGCCCCGCGACGTCTTCTTGGAATTCGAGATCTCGCCTGCCGGCTGCCATTCCGCTCCGTCGGCGAAGAAACCGCAAGTTTACAACATGATAAGAGCCCGAATCAAGAGACGATTCAAGCTCCGCGCGCCGCCTCGCCGCGCCGAGGCGGAAAGTCCGGCGGGGCGTCAGTAGGCCGAGAACCGCTTGCGGACGACCTTCGGCGCCCCGTCCACGACACCGGCGACGATCTCGTGGGTCGCCCCGGGGGGCAACTCCTCCCCGGCGGGGACGGCCTCGCCGCGCGACAGCAGATTGCGGACGAACTGGGCCGACTCCTCGTCGGGAATACCGGCCGGGACGGCGTCGATCGATCTGGCTTCGAGCGTCGGTTCCTTGCGGGGCGATTTCTTGCGTGGCTTGGACATGCCGGCCTCCGTGATGGGTTCCGATGGGGAAGACGCCGGAGCCCGGCGCCTCCCCAACCGATTATTCTGGACCGCCCCCCCTCGCCAAGTCAAACGGGCGATTCGCGGTCCCTGCAATTGCAGTCGTAACTCGTGGACAAATCGACGGTTCGAGCGGTCGCTCCGAGTCGATCTCAGCCGTTGAAGCCACAGTCGAACTGAATTCGGAGAAGCTCCAAATCGCCGTTCCGCTCCACGACCTGATGCGTCTTGTGGTGCATGGGGTGTTCGATGCTGGTCTCGGGGGTCGTCAGCGGGCCCACGGAGACCCGGCCGCGGCGGAACAGGTCGACCACGAACGACTCGGCCGCCTGGTGATCGTAGCCGACCATGGCGGGCGCGTCGGCGGCCGCGGCGAAGCCGGGGGTGGCGGCCGAGGTGATGGCGCGGGCGGCGGCGGGGGTCTGCGAGTGGGAGGCGACCTGGCAGACCAGGGTCCGGCCCGCCAGGCCGAATCGGCCGCCGTCGAGGTTCATCGACACCGGCGCGAGCGGAGCGGCGGCGGTCCTGCTCGCGGCGAAGGACTGGGCGATGCCGACCGCCTGCGGGCCGGTCAACGACGAAGCCGAGTCCAGCGACAGGATGCCGTGGCGGATGAAGGCGCTCTTCAACGCCTGGGCGTACTTGCCGCCGAAACCGGCTGCGTCGGCGGCGACCATCGCCCCGGCCACCTTGCTATAGAAGGACGCCGCCAGGGGGGCGTGGCGCACCCCCTCGACCAGCAGCGAGCCGGCGTCGTGAGCGACCTGCCCGAGCTGGTCGGCCGAGGCCCCCTTGGTCGGGTCCACCGAGCCGAGCATGTTGGCCAGGCCCTCGAAAAACGCGGCGGTGAAGACTCGCGAAAACGAGTGCGGCTCGGAGGTCAGCACGTTGGCCGGGCCGCTCGGCGCGAGCAGCATCGGATCGCGGTAAAAGAACGAGTTGACGGCGTTGCGCAGGCTGTCTGGGTCGACCGCGTCGGGACGGCCGAGGCGGATCGCCCAGCCGAGCTGCTCAGCCAACCGCGACAGCCGCGACGAGCGGTACAGCGAGCCGCCGGTCTCGGTCAGCACGGTCTTGCGAAAGCTCGGCAGTTGAAGTTGCGACAGCAGGGCGCTCATGTCGCCGAACGACTCGTGGAAGGCGGCCACCTCGTCGCTGTTCGCGTCCCACAGGTCGGGTCGGACGGAGTCGAGGACGGCGTGCCCCAGCTCGTGGCAGAGGACGTCGGGGCTCTCGCCGGAGTAGACGATCTTGCCGCCGGCCGCGGCATGGAAGAACTTCAGGCCCTCGCGGTCGTAGTAGGCGTTCAGGTCGACCCCGAAGTCGAGCACCACCGGCAGGACGCCGCCCGGCTGCCAGCGGGTCGCCGGCACAAGGACGCTCCACATGCCGGCGGCCCGCGCGAGCGCCTCGGCGGCGGTCCAGTAGCGGAACTGAGAAGTCCCGGGCTTGTACTCCTTCACCGGCGGCGCCGGGGTGGTGATCCGGATCGCGAACGACCCCGCCGACAGGTTCGGCGCCGGCCGGACGATCGGCGCGCCCCCCGACATCGGATCGTCTTCCCAGGCGACGATCGAACCGACCGGAACCTTCTCCCGCTTCACGCGGGCGGTCTTCCGCGCGACCGGAACGCCCCCCCCCTTCTTCGCCCGCACCTTGGAACCGGCTTGCCCAGCCCCCCCGACCTTCGCCTTGGCTTTCTTCGTCGCCATCGCTCGGCCTCCCCATCTAAGACGACGCCCGCCGGCTGGGGCCGGGTCGCCATGGCCCGATGATCCCAACCCAGCGGCAAGCCTAAAGCCGCGGACACGCTGAAACAATCATGGAATCTCGAAATATGTGATTTCCACCACGCCGACCCGATTCCTCTCGTCAACGCCCTCGCCCCGGTTGCCGTTGACGGGATTCGGCCGGTGGGGTAACACGCCGTTGCCATTCGCCGGTCGAACGTCCGCCCACGCGCACGCGAGACTTTCCTATTCCGCCCGCCCACTCCATTTTACATATCCACACAAGGGTGACGTCGTGGCGATTCCGGTCCTCCTGACGGTGTTCGCCGGATTGACGCTGGCTTTCCCGGTCGACGGGAAGCCGGAGGCGAATCCGATCGCCGCGCCGGTGGAGGTCGTCGAGGCTCGGGTTGCGGCCGATCGTCTGGACGTGTTCGACCGGCCGGGGGAGGCCGGCTACATCGTCGTCGAATTAAAGCGGGGCGATCGGTTGCGAGTCCGCTGGAAGGTCGCCGCGCCGACGGGTTGGCTGGCGGTCGAGCCGCCGTCGACGGTCGTCTGCTGGATCGAGGAAAGGGCCGTCGAGCGCCCCGATGACGCCGGCCCGGCCGATCACGTCGCGGTCGGGGCGCGAACCCGGGTGCGCGCCGCCGAGGCGATGGTCCGGTCGGGGAACCCCGGCGCGCGGCTGCCCGGCCCCCCTTGCCTGACGCTCCCGCGCGGCGCGCCGGTGCTGCTCGTCGATCGGCCCCCGCTGGCGTTCGGCGGCGGCGGTCGACGATGGCTGGCGATCGCGCCGCCGGCGGACCTGAGCTTCTTCGCGCCGGCCGACGGGATCGGCTGGGATCGTCCAACCTCGTCCCCCGCGGCTCCCCCCGCCGAGGTCCGCGCCGCGTACCAGGCCCCCGAGGATCCGGGGACGGCGACCGACCCGGAGCTGAGACGAATCGACGGCGTGCTCCAGGCGATCGTCACCGGACGGCCGGTCGAAAGCTGGGAGCTGACAGACGTTCGAGCGGAGTATCAGACGCTCTTGAAGGCCCGCCCCGAGCTGCAAGACGCGTTGAAAAGCAGGCTCGACCGGGTCTCCCAGTACGAGCGGGCGGCGAAGGCCGCGAAGCGGATCATCGCGATCGTCTCCAGGAGCCGGCGACGCGATCAGGAAGTGGCGAAGGTGGAGCGGAAGATGGCGGCCTCGGCCCAGGAGACCCAGCGGCTTTTCGACGCGGTCGGGTTCGTCCAACCGTCGTCCCGGATGATCAACGGCCGCAAGGTCTACGCCCTGATCGGCCGCGAGGGGGCCGCCGTGGCCTACCTCGACATCCCCCCCGGCCTCGACCCCGAGCCCCTCCTGGCCCACCGGGTCGGCGTTCGCGGCCAGACCCGGTTCAACGCCGACCTGCGGACCCGCGTAATCGCCGTCAGCGACCTCGAGAACCTCGAACCGAGGCGTTGAGGATCGGGAAAGCGAAACGTGATCCAGTGAGGCCGGTCTCACGCTGATGTGGAGTGCGGCGGCTCGCCGCCGCGCGTTACTCGCGGCTCATGCGGGAGCAAGCTCCCGCACTCCACATGGGAGGCCCGTTCGGTCCTACCTTGATGTGGAGTGCGGCGACTTGCCGCCGCGCGTTTCGAGTCGAGACGACTCTTACTTCTTCCCGGTCGCTGCCTCGGCCGCCTTGGCCTTCTCGGGCTGGGCCAACGGCTTGCCGGAAAGCAGCGTGTCGATCTCGGCGGCGAGCTTCTCGCGGATGTCGGGGCTGTAGCCGACGTGGGCCGACTGGACGACCCCCTTGCCGTCGAGCACCACGAGCGTCGGCAGCCCCTCGACATGGAACGCCTCGCCCACGGTGTTGCTGGGATCAAGCCCGATCAGGCCCCGGCCCGAGCCCAGGTCGATCTCCTTCTCCTTGAGCGTCTTCTCGACGAGCTTGCGGACCTCGGCCAGCTCGGCCGGGTCGCGGTCCTGGCTGAGGGCGACGACGTAGACGTCTTTCTTGTCCTTGGTCAGTTGCTCGACCAGCTTCTGGATCTCGGGGAGCTCGATCATGCAGGGGCCGCACCACGTCGCCCAGAAGTCGATGACGACGACCTTGCCGGCCAGCTCGGCCTTCTTGACCGTCCGGGTCTTGCCGGGTCCGTCCAGAACGGTGAGCGTGAAGTCCGGCGCGGCTTTGCCGATCAACTCGTTGACCGCGAACTTCTCGTCCTGTCCCTCGTCGCCGGGGCCGGGCTGCTGGAACGAGTCGACCTTGGTGAACCCCTCGGGGGGGGCGTAGGCGAACGCGCGGTCCTTGGCGACGGCGGTCGAGACGGTCCCCGCGCTCCATCCCAGGCGGTCGACCTTGACCTTCTGGCCGGCCTTGGCGCTCTCTTCGAGCTGCTTGGCGTCGAGCACCAGATCGACCGACTTGAGCAGCTTGGCGGCGGGATCGACCGCCAGCCGGAGGTCGGGGCCGTCGACCTGATCGACCAGCAGGGTGTTCCCCTTGGGGTCGGCGGGGTCGAATTGCAGCGTCCCGCCCAGTTGCTCAAGGGCCTTGAGCGGCTCGTCGGAGGTCAGCAGGTTGATCAGGATGTACATCGGCACGCCCGACGGTCCGCCGAACAGCACCGCGCCGGTGGGGCCGTCGCGGAAGGTCTCGACGCTCAGCTTCTCGGGGGCGGCGGCGGCCACGAACTTCTTGAGCGGCACGATGGCGGTCGTGATCGTCTTGCCGTCGCTGACCAGCCGAACCGGGCCGGCGTCGAAGTCCAGCTTGTTGGGCCGGACGAAGGTCAGCTTCAACGGCTGCGACTGGTTCTCGACCTTCTCCCCGATGGTCGCCGACACCACGAACTCGCCCTGGTCGGAATAACTGCCGAGCGACTGATACGCCTTGGCCACCTCTTCAAGCAACGCCTGCGCCTTGGGATCGGCCGGCTTGGCCGCCGGCGCCTTGACCGTCGGCGGCTTGGGGTCTTGAGCCAGGGCCGCGCCCGAAATCAGCGACGCGGCGATCGCCGTCGCCAGCCTCGAGGACCGGCCGAGCTTGCGGAAAGTCAGAGCCATACAACGTCCTTCAATCAATCAATCGGAGTGGTTCGACCTGAGAGGACCGATCGGCGGCCGTGCTCGATGGCCCGTCCCCAATTCCAGTCCCGTCAACTAAGAGCCCCCATCGTAGCCAACCGCCGGCCGAGAAGTCGAGATCCGACGCGAGACGCGACTTGGGCCGAACGGGACGCGGCGCCGCCGACCAAACAAGGAATCGAGCGGCGATTGGCGGGGAAAAGCCTCGCCTAACCAAGCGATCACGCCAATTTACGCTTGATTCTGACCCGACTGTCGCCTCGCGCCATCGTCGCCCCGGAGCGCGTTGAACAGGCTCATCAACTGCATGATTGTTATTGTCATCATGATTGATTCACTGCATTGGCCGCTTAGACTTCACCTGCACAGAGAGCCCGCGGGCCATGGGGAGATCGTCCCAGGGTGGTCGATCGCCGATGAGCGTCCCGGGAGTAGGACCTATTCATTAACAACGAGAAGTGGACGCGATGAAAAAGAAAATCAAGCATTTGTTGATGGGATTGGCCGCGGCCGTCGTGGTTTCGCTCGGCGGACCCTCCGCGAGGGCGGCGAACATCCTTTACTACGTCGACGGGTTGCGCGGGACCGATCGCATGGCGGGGGCGTTGGCCGCGGTGACCGGCCCGAACGTCATCACGGTGGCCGCGAACCAGGGTGATTTCGCGACGAAGATCGCGACGGGGAGTTACGATCTGGGCATCTTGTTCCAGCAGGACATCTCCGGCGCCGGCTCGGCGTTCGCGGCCCTATCGACGTTCGTGGCGGGCGGAGGCCGGGCGATCGTCGCCGACTGGACCAGGACCAACAGCAACGTGGCCGGGCTCGGCGCGACGTTCACGGGCAACACCAACGCAAACGCGTTCACGGTCTCGAACCCGGGGCTCGCGGCCGGTCTGACCAATCCCGTCTCCCTGTCCAATCCGGGCTGGGGCGTCTTCTCGACGGGGCTCAACGGCGCCAACGTCGCGGCGACGTTCACCTCGGGGGGTGAAGGGGCGATCATCATCGGCAACGGCGGCCGGAGCATCGTCAACGGCTTCTTGAGCGACACCTTCTCGGACGGCGCTCAGGGCACGCAGCTCTACATCAACGAGATCA
>CALCIC010000140.1 GCA_937907405.1 uncultured Isosphaeraceae bacterium
GTCGAGGCCGAAGCACTGGCCCCTCGACCCGACGACCTCCTCGACGAACTCAAATCCCGGCACGACGAACTCAACGCCCTCGTCGACCAACTCCAAACCCGAATCCAGGGCGTCGAGGCCGAAGCACTGGCCCCTCGACCCGACGACCTCCTCGACGAACTCAAATTCCGGCACGACGAACTCAACGCCCTCGTCGACCAACTCCAGACCCGAATCCAGGGCGTCGAGGCCGACGATCGAGATGAGCAGCGCGACCGCGTCCTCGACGAACTCAAGCAACGGAACGACTGGCTTCACGGCCGACATGACGATCTGACCTCCGCCATCGACGGGCTCAGGCAGCGGATCGAATCCGACCACCGCCCCGAACAGCACGACCACGCGCTCGCCGAACTCGGCCGACGCCACGACGAAACCGCCCATGCCATCGAGCAGATCCAGGCCGCCGACGCCGACCGGCACGACCGGCTCAAAGCTCGGCACGACGAACTCAACGCCGCCCTCGAAGACCTGAGGGTTCAACTTCGAACCGTCGAAGCCGAAGCCAAGCGCCCGCGCGGCGACGAAGACCTCGACGGCATCAAATCGCGACATCACGAACTGACCGCCGCGATCGACCAGATCCAGGCGCGGCTTCAGGCGATCGAATCCGAGACGCACGCCCCGCGCCACGATGCGGCCCTGTGCAGCCTGGGGGCTCGTCACGAGGAGTTGACCAACGCGTTCGAGGACCTGAAGATCCGGGTCTGGCAGATCGAGACGGAAGACCCCGCCGATCCGGCCGACGACGCCCGGCCCGATCCGACGCCCCGTCTCGACGCCTTGAATCGCGAGATCGAAGCCCTGAAAGAGCGGCTCCAGACGCATGGCGATCAGCTTGAAGACGGCCCTCGGCTTGACCGGCTCGCCGGTCGGCAGGACGAGCTTTTCGCCGCGATCGTGGAGCTGAAGACCCGGATCGAAGCCGCCGGCGCCGCCGCCCGGCCGACGGTCGCGGTGAACGAATTCAACATGGTCCAGGCGCAAGCATATGAAGCCATGCGTGAGGTCGAGCTGCTGAAGATTCGTCTCAACCGGGCCGAGAACCAGGCGACCCGAAGCACGCAGGAATCCACCGCGCTGAGGGACCTGAACTCCCAGTTGATTGCGCGGCACGAGCAGACGATGCGGGCGATCGAGGACTTGAAGGGCCAGATTCAGGCCGCTCAGGAGGATTTCGCCGCGTTCAAGGAGCAGGCGCAGGACGACCGCGACCAAGCGCGGCGACGCGAGCCCGTCTCGACGGCCTCGTTCGCCAACATGGCGTCGATGGCGTCGATGGAGGGCCCCGCGGCCTTCGCCTTCCCCGGCCGGCCGCGCTCCGCGGGCCGTTGACGGCGCCCCCCCCGTCGAGTACGGCGTGACCGCGAACCGTGGATCGGGTACACTCGATCCGCGATGTTCGGGCCGCTTCCACCGACGTTCGGAGTTCAAACCGCCGTGGCCGTCGAGATCTTGATCGCCGAATCGGCGATTCGCGACCGGGTCGTCGAGCTCGGTCGGCGGATCGAGAGCGATTACGCCGGCAAGCCGCTGACGATCGTCGCGGTCTTGACCGGCAGCCTCATCGTTCTGGCCGACCTCGTCCGTCGGATCGGAATCCCGCATCGAATCGCCTTGCTCCAGGCCAGCAGCTACCGAGGGGCGACGACCACGTCGACCATGCTGGTGGTCAACGAGAGCTTCGCCCCCGACGTAAGCGGCCGCGACGTGCTCTTGCTCGACGACATCCTCGACACCGGCCAGACCCTCGCGGCCCTGGTCCAGCACGTGGCCGACCGGGGGGCGCGAAGCGTGAGGACCGCCGTCCTGCTCCGCAAGATCGGCCGCCAGACCACGCCGATCGAGCCCGACTACTGCGGCTTCACCATCCCCGACGCGTTCGTCGTCGGCTACGGCCTCGACTACAACGACGACTACCGGCACCTGCCGTACGTCGGCATCCTCAAGGACTGACGCTCGGCCGTGCCTCCACCTCTCAAGCTCGCACTGGCCTCCCGCCGCTACCCCCCCTTGATCGGCGGCGCCGAGCGCGTGTTCGGCTACCTCGCCGAGGCCCTCGCCCGCGAAGGCGCCGACGTCTCGGTCCTGACCTCGAAGACCGCCGAGGCGCGGGCGTTCCCCGACCGCGATGAGATCGCCGTCGCCAATGGCCGACTCGTCGTTCATCGCCTGCGGACCTCCCCCTTGCGGTTCGTCGGCACCTGGATGTACATGCGGAACCTTGAACGCTGGCTCACGTCCAATCCGGTCGACCTGGCTTATGTGTCGATGCTCAAGCACGATGCGTACGTCGCCGCGGGGGCGGGGCGCGAGCGGGGGTTTCCGGTCGTGCTGCGTCCCGAGGGGGCGGGGGCGACCGGTGACGTCGCCTGGCAGGCCCAGGGGAACTTCGGCCGCCGGATCGCCGATCGGTGCCGCCGGGCCGACGCCTTCGTGGCGATCTCGAAGGCCGTCCACGACGAGCTGACGACGGCCGGGTACGACGACTCCAGGATCCACGACCTCCCCAACGGCGTGCCGATTCCGAAGCGAGCCTGGCAGCGCCGGCCTGGCTGGAACGGATCGCCGCACGCGATGTTCGTCGGCCGACTGGCCCCCGAGAAGAACCTCGGCGCGCTGATCCGCGCCTGGCCGATCGTCCGTCATGATTATCCGGACGCCCGGCTGACCCTCGTCGGCGAAGGCCCCGAGCGGCCGGCCCTCGAACGGATCGCCCGCGAGCACGGGCTTTCGACGGGCGCCGGCGCGGCCGTCGACCTGCCGGGCGCTTCGGACCAGGTCGAGGACCTGTTGCGGACCGCCGACCTGTTCGTCCTGCCGTCGATCGAGGAGGGGATGAGCATCGCCTTGCTGGAGGCGATGGCCCTGGGGGTGCCGGTGGTCGCCTCGTCGATCCCCGGCAACCGCCGCCTGGTGGCCGACTTCAAGCACGGCCGGCTGACCGCGACCGAGCCCCATGCTCTCGCCCGGACGATCATCGACCAGTGGACCGCCTTCGACCGCGCCTTCCACATGAGCCGCGCGGCCCGGCGCCGGGTCGAACAAGGGTTCTCCATCGCGGCCGTTGCACGCAGACATCTGGATTTGTTCCGTTCGTTGATTGAATCGAGGCGGGTCCAAGCCTCTTGAAAACGGAGTCTCAGAGGTGTTGAAGGTCTTGCAGCTCATCCCGACGCTCGATCGGTCGGGGGCGGAAAAGCAGATGGTCCTCCTTGCAACAGGATTGCCCAGGGATCGGTTCCAGGTCGAAGCGGCCGTGCTCACGCGGTCGGGGCCGCTGGAGGCCGATCTGGCCGAGGCCGGCGTGCCGGTCGCGACCATCGGCAAGCGGCGCAAGGTCGACCCGTTCGCCCTGGGGCGGCTGACCCGGTTCATCAAGGCGGGCAAGTTCGACGTCGTTCAGACCTGGATCTTCGCGGCCAACACCTACGGCCGGATCGCCGCCCGCCAGGCCAGGGTCCCGGTGGTGGTGACGACCGAGATGGCCGTCGACCTGTGGAAGGGAAGGGCCGAGCGGGCCGTCGACCGCCGCCTGGCGACCTGGTGCGACCGCCTGGTGGGCAACTCGCGCGCGGTGGTCGAGTTTTATCGAGGGTTGGGAGTGCCCGACGACCGCCTGGAGATGATCTACTCGGGGATCGCCGACGAGCCCGCTCCGACGGTCGACCGCGCGGCGGTCCTCGCCGAGCTGGGCTTCCCGGCCGACGCGATCCTGATTCTGTTCGCCGGCCGGCTGGCGGCCCAGAAGCGGGTCGGCGACCTCCTCAAGACGCTCGACCTGCTCCAGCAGATCCAGCCCGACCTGCGGACGGCCATCGCCGGCGACGGCCCGCTCCGGGGCGAGCTCGAGACGCTCGCCGGCCATTACGACCTGGTCGAGAAGGTGCGGTTCCTCGGCCATCGCGACGACGTCCCCCGCCTGATGTCCGCCGCCGATCTGGTCGTCCTCCCCAGCGAATACGAGGGGCTGCCCAACGTCGTCCTGGAAGCCATGAACATGGGAAAACCCGTGGTCGCGACCGCCGCCCCGGGGACCACCGAGGTCGTGGTCGACGGCGAGACCGGCCTGCTCACGCCGATCAACGACGCCCCCAACATGGCCCGGGCCGTCCGCGCCCTGATCCGCGACCCCGAACGCTCGCGGACCATGGGGGAGGCCGGCCGCGCCCGGGTCCGAGCCGCGTTCACGGCTGACGCCATGGTCGCCCGGTTCGCCGACCTCTATGAACGTCTCGCCGCCAGCAAATGATGATTATGAATCATTTTTGAATTGCAAACCAGTCGCCCGGTTCCAGGATCACGGGCTTGGCGTCGGTTTCGGCCTCGACTCGTTGGGCCCAGGCGGCGACGTCCTGGGCGATGGTCGGGAAGGTGTTGTAGTGGATCGGGACCACGTGGCGAGGCTTGATCAGCTTGATCGCGCGGACGGCGTCGTCGGGGCCCATCGTGTAGTAGTCTCCGATCGGCAAGAGCGCCAGGTCGATCCCCTCCTCGCCGATCAGGGCCATGTCGCCGAACAGGGCGGTGTCGGCCGCGTCGTAAACCTTGACGCCGTCGGGGAAGGTCAGGACGAAGCCGCAGGGGTTGCCGCCGTTGGAACCGTCGGGGAGGGCCGAGCCGTGAAAGGCCAGGGTCAGCTTGACGTGGACCCAGTCGTCGCAGGTGAACCCGCCCCCGTGCTGAAGACCGTCGACCCGCTTCAACCCTCGGGCGGGCTGCTTGAGCCACTCGCCGATCTCGTAGTTGGAGGCGACCGCCGCGCCGGTGCGTTTGGCGATCGCCACCGCGTCGCCGACGTGGTCGCCGTGGCCGTGAGAGATCAGGATCAGGTCGGCCGGCGCCTCGTCGGCGGTGATCGCGGCCTTGGGATTGCCCGTCAAGAACGGGTCGATCAGGACGTTCTTGCCGTCGTTCTCGAGCAGAAGGGCGGAGTGCCCGAGCCATCGCAGTCGGGTCGACATGGCGTTTTCATCCTCCTCGATGCGTCGTCGCGACGCCCCGTGTTCTGGAACTCTCAGCCGCGGTCGGCCTCCTGGCCGCATCCGGCAATCATCCGCAACCGCCGCGCCCCGGGCAACCCCGCGACCGACGGCCTCCTCCCCGAGATCATAAAACTCCCTAGATCCATGGCGACCCAGCCACGCTGAATCCGATTATCTCGACAATACGGCCTGTCCCGTCGTCCGGACGGCGAGGAGGTCGATCGCCGCCGGGTCGGCGCCGCGGATGCCGGCGTCGGCCCGGTCTTCGCATTCCGCGCGAACGGGTCCGCCACGACCCGTGTCCTCTCCAATGGCATCGACGAGCATGTCCCCCGGAGGACGCGACGAGTGGCGCTTAACACGAATTGGCTGGCCGACCACGCACTGGCGAGGCGGATCGAGGCGGCCTGGGACCGGGTGAGCGTCGAGAACGCGCGATCGGCCGCGCTGCGACGGCCCGAATGCGGCGCTGAGGTTCTGGCCGTCGGCGGCGGCCATGCGGTTTACCTGGGGGCGGAGTCGCCGCTCTCGCAAGCCCAGGGGATCGGCCTGAACGGCCCCGTCGACTCGTCCGAGCTGGCGCGGATGGAGTCATTCTTCCGAGACCGCGCGACCCCATGTCGAATCGAGGTCGCCTCCACGGCCGACCCGTCGCTCCTCCCCATGCTGAGCGCCCGGGGCTACACGATCCTGGAGCAGTCCCACATGCTCGCCCTCTCGCTCGACGACTGGAGACCTCCCGACCGGCCGGAGGGGCGAACCGAGGGTGAGATCGTCGTTGAGCGGGTCGGGGCCGACGCGATCGAGGGCTGGGTCGACGTGATCCTCGGCAGCTTCTTCGACGGTCAAGAGCCCCCGCCGGCGCTCCGGGAAGGGGCGGTCGCCATGGCGATGGCCGCCGGCGCGACCGCCTGGCT
>CALCIC010000141.1 GCA_937907405.1 uncultured Isosphaeraceae bacterium
GAGCTCGGCGCCAAGAACCACGACATCAGCAGCGAGGTCGACGGCCGGCCGGTCCCGCTGATTCAGGTGGTCGCCGACCATCCGGTACAGGCGTGCCTGGCCAGCCAGTACGCCGGCTGGGCGATCAGCGAGGGCAAGTATTTCGCGATGGGCTCCGGCCCGATGCGGGCGATCCGCCGCAACGAGCCGATCTTCGACGCGATCGGCTTCCACGAGGAGGCGGACGCGGTGGTCGGCGTGCTCGAAACCCGCAAGGCCCCGACGACGGCCGTGGTCGCCAGGATCGCCGCCGAGTGCTCCGCGGCCCCCTCGGCCGTCACGCTTCTGGCCGCGCCGACGGCCAGCCTGGCGGGGGGCGTGCAGATCGTGGCCCGTTCGATCGAGACGGCCCTTCACAAACTGGCCGAGCTGAAGTTCGACCTTTCCCGGATCGTCTCGGCCTGGGGGACGGCGCCGCTTCCGCCGGTCGCGAACGACGACCTGGCGGCCATCGGCCGGACCAACGACGCGATCCTCTACGGCGCCCGCGTGATCCTCCACGTCGCCGGCGACGACGACTCGATCAAGGAAGTCGGCCCGCGCGTGCCGTCGTCGGCCTCGCACGACTTCGGCGAGCCGTTCGCCGCGATCTTCGCCTGCTACAACAACGACTTCTACGCCGTCGACCCCCACCTCTTCAGCCCGGCCGAGGTCGTCTTCCAGAACCTCGAAACCGGCCGCTCCCACGCCTTCGGCGCTCCCTGCCCCGAGATCGTCGCCCGGTCGTTCTGGGATTGAGCTAGAGTTGAGTTGGACTGCTCAAGACTCTGCACGTGAGGTACGATGAGCAAGCGGAAGCAATCGACGGCGCAGCCTGTCGGCGAGAGGCCGTATCAGGTCTTCGTCAGCCACGCGACGGCCGATAAATGGCTGGCGAAAGTCCTGTGCGACAAGATCGAGGCGACTGGAGCCGTCAGCTTTCGCGACGATCGCGACATTGACGGCGGCGACGACGTTCCAGAGGAGATCCGCAAGCAGATCAAGCGCTCCCGGGAGATCGTCGTGCTCTTGACGCCCGATTCGATCAACCGAACCTGGGTCACGCTGGAAGTCGGCGCGGCCTGGGGCCGGAGCAAGACGATGCGGATTTTGATCATCATGTGCCACGTTTCCGTCGACCCCATCCCGGCCATGTTCAAGAACAAGAAGGCCGTCTCGCTGAACGAGGTCGATCAGTATTTGAGCGAGCTGACTCATCGCGTCCGAGGGCAAGATGGCTAAATCGACCAAGGTCTACGACGTGTTCATCTCGCACGCAGCCGTCGATTCCGAGCTTGCTCGCCTGGTCGCCGACGCATGTCGCGACAGCGGCCTGGAAGTTGCGATGGATGCGGCATTGCCTCCGCGCAGGAACGTGGGTGATGCGATCTGGGACGCCCTCGCGGAGAGTCGGGCGCTGATCGCGGTGCTGTCGCCGCAAGGGCCCACTCCCTCCATGGCGATCGAGATCGGGGCGGCGATGGCCTGGAACAAACCGATCTACGCCGTCGTAACAGACCCGTCCGCGAATTACGCGGGGGTTACGCTCAAGGGCGTCCCCCTCTACACGGCGGGGCGCCTGGCGGACATCCTCCGGGTCATCAAGGCCAGCGTTCAGCAGTTCTCGGAGGATGACAGCCTGATCCTGGCCCGACTCTATTCGGAAACCACCGCCACGGTCGACCAGCTTGCGATTGAGCCTCGCCAGCTTGAGCGATTGGCGAAGAGCTTCGCGAGGGCGTCGGGCAAGCAGGTCGACGGCGATCGGTTGCTCTCCGAGCTTCTTCGATTGCGGAAGCAGAAGAAGCTGGTTCGTCGGCGCGCGGCCGGTCGAGCGACCTCCTAACTGATGAAGGCCGAGATTCAGAGTCATCGACGCCCATGCCCACCTTCGCCGCGCTGGTTTCCGGGACCGGATGGCACGTCGCCGACTTGCTGCGGGCGGCGGACGACCTGGGGGTGAAGCTGCACGCCTTGCCGTTCGACGAGGTCTCGGCGGCGGTGGGAGGCCGCTCGGGGAACGTGTCGGCGGGCGGGGTCGAGCTCGACGGATTGGACGGCCTGATCGTGCGGATGATGC
>CALCIC010000142.1 GCA_937907405.1 uncultured Isosphaeraceae bacterium
CGGCCCTCGCCTCGTACCGACTCACCGTGAAGGACGGCCTGCCGACGCCGGCCGCCGACATCGCCGGCCCCCAGGTCGTGGCGATGGTCGCCCCGGCGGGCGGGGTCGTTCCACCGACCAACGCCGACGGCTCCCAGGCGAGCCCCCTGACCGTCCTGAGCGACTCGTCGGGCTTCGACCCCAACCAACTGGTCGTCGCGCTCAAGGACGCCGTCAGCGACGCCGGAGATCCCCAGCAATTGCTCGGCCTGGTCTTCTTCGGCAAGGGGCTGGACGCCAACGGCGTGCTCCACTTCAGCCTGAGCATCGACAAGGCGCTCGCCGCCAACCCGCCGCAACTCGTCTCGTCCACCCCGGGCGTCACGATCACCGCCGACGTGCTCGCGCCCCAGAACGGCGGCTCCGGCGGCTCGACCAACCCGCCCACCACCACCCCCTCGGAAAACGTCCCCGAACCAGCCGCCGTGCTGCTCTGGTCGATCGTCGCCGGAGCGGTCGCCCTCCGCGCCCGCCGGCGGGTCCGCGACTGAATCCGAACGGCCGTCGTCCCCCCCGGCCGCGGCGGCCCCTCGCTTCGCCGCGGCGTTTTTTCTCAATCGCGAAACATCGACTTTTCTAAACACCCACGCGCGAATCGCCGCTTTCCCCGACCGACCTCGTGGAATTCCAGGGAATCTTCTTGATTAATCGTGGCGTGAGGACCACGATTCAAGCATAATCATCATGCGACAAGGATGAGCCAACGCCGACAAGCTCGCATGACTGCGTTTTACTTCGTGTCTCGACGTCGAACAGCCATGAACGACAACCCCGCGCACTTCATCGCCGTCTGCCCGAGTTGCCTGACCGGCTTGCGGGTGAACTACGAATACAGCGGACGGATGGTCCGCTGCCGGCACTGCGACGAGGCGTTTCGTCCCCTCTCCCCCGACTTCGGCTCGGCCTCGGGATCGGCGGAATACGCCGTGGGTCCGGTCGGGGTCCCCGACGAGCAGTCCGACCTGGTCGTCTCTTGCCCCGAGTGCGCGACCACGCTCAGCGTGCGGGCCCGGTACGCCGGCCGTCACGTCCGCTGCGGCGGTTGCCAACACAAGTTCCGCGTCGACCCTGACGCGACGGCGCCGGCGAATTCGCCCGATCGTCTGATCGACGACCCCCGGTCGTCCGAGCCCGAAGCGCGGACCCCCGATCCCGACGCCAAGCGGAGCGAGATCTCCCGCCTGATCGAAGAGGTCGCCACGCTCCACGACCAGAACGCCCTGCTGATCCGTCGATACGACGACCTGAAGCGCCAGGTCGACGACCTCAACGCCCAGGTCCAGCGGCTCGAAACCGACCGCGAGCGAGCCGAGGCCCGGATCGCCGATCTGATCGAACGCGTCGACCGCGACGCCTCGTTCTTCGGCACCGTGGGAACCGCCCCCCTGGACGACGACGACCGCCGCGCCACCTTTCCCTTCCGCTCGGAACGCTCGGCCTCCACCGGCCGCTGAGCCGGTCCACGTTCGGTCTCTCCCGCCGCGCGCCCCCGCCCCCGCGCCGACTCACCTCTTTTGCTTATTTAATCACAATGCGTCTGTTATCTCAGGCGCGACGCCGGGTTTCTGTCACATTGACACGCCCAATGCGTTAAGAATCGTCGTCGCTCACAAAATGTTGTAGCCTATTGCGATCAAATCAAGCATAATCGCGGGACGCATGGGATGAATCCCGGACTGTCCGATTGCTTGACTGCTTTCGAAGCCCCCCATCTGAGTGACAGTGAGCCAGGCCATGAACGAACCGTCCTCCCACTTCACGACGATTTGCCCCGGTTGCCAGGTTGGCCTGAAGATCAACCAGAAGTACAACGGGAAATGGGTTCGGTGCCAGCATTGCGATCAGAAGTTCCAGGCCCTGCCCGCCGACCTTCGGGGCGCGGCGGAGCCGCCGCGGGCTGAACCTCTTCCGTCGACGTCCAGCAAAGTCAAGGGGGACTTGCGCTTCAGGGTGATTTGCCCCGGCTGCGCGACGACGTTGAAGCCGGGCGTCGAGTACGCCGGCCGGTACATCCGCTGCGGCAATTGCAGATACAAGTTCCAGGTCGAGGGTCGGCCGACTGTGAACGGCAAGCCCGCCTCCGAGGTCGCTCGGCTGATCGAGACCACCAACGGCCTCGCCGAACGAAATCAGCGCCTCCGCAACCGGCAACGCGAGTTGCGGCAGGCGTTCACGCAACTTCAAGCCGAGGTCCAGCAGATCGCCGCCAGGGACCAGGGAACCGACGGCGAGCCCCCCCTCGTCGAGCTCAAGCGGCGACACGACGAGCTGCGGATCGACCTCGACCTCCTCGTGCAACGCCTCGAAGCCGAAGCCGAAGCCGAAGCCCAGCCCGCGACTGTGGATCAGGGGCTCGCCGCGTTCCAGCAGCGGCACGACGAGCTGGCCGCCGCCCTCGACGGCCTGAAGCAGCGGATCGAAGGCGACGACCGCCCCGAGCGGCACGACCACGCGCTCGCCGAACTCGGCCGACGCCACGACGAAACCGCCCGAGCCATCGACCAACTCCAGGCCCGAATCCAGGCCGCCGACGCCGACCGACACGACGGCCTCAAGGCCGCCGTCGAAGACCTGAAAGCCCAGATCCGAACCGTCGAAGCCGAAGCCCGGGCGCCGCGACACGACGAGGACTTCCGTGGAATTCAGGCCAGACACGATGAGTTGACCACCGTGATCGAGGATTTGCAGGCCCAGCTTCAAGCCGTCAGAGCCGAGGCCAAGCGCCCGCGCCGCGACAAGACCCTCGCAGCCGTCAAGTCCCGGCACGACGAACTCAACGCCCTCGTCGACCAACTCCAAACCCGAATCCAGG
>CALCIC010000143.1 GCA_937907405.1 uncultured Isosphaeraceae bacterium
GTCATCGCCAAGGTGTTCGAGGAGGCCCGGCTCGCCCATGACGCCGCCTGAATCGACCGTCGCGCCGACCTTGACGGCCCCCGAGTCCGACGTCGAGACCGTCCGCCCCCCCGCGCGCGGCCCGTTGGCGACCTTCGCCAAGTACACCAAGATCTTCCGGGTCTCGCTGATCGAGCGGATGACCTACCGGGGCGACTTCCTGTTCGGGACCATCCTCCGGTTCCTGCCCATCGTCACCACAATCCTGCTCTGGAAGGCGATCTACGAGAGTTCGGGCCAGACCGAGCTGGGGGGCTTCCGCTACCGCGAGATGATCGCCTACCTGCTGTTGACCAACATCAGCCGGATGTTTTCGAGCATGCCCGGCCTGGCCGGCGGGATCGCGCGCGAGGTCCGCGAGGGGACCCTCAAACGCTATTTGATCCAGCCGCTCGACCTGGTGGGCTTCCTGCTGGCCTCTCGGGTCGCGCACAAGGTCGCGTACATCACGATGTCGTTCTTGCCCTACGCGCTGTTGTTCTACCTCTGCCGGGGCTACTTCGACGCGTTCCCCGACGCCCCGACGCTCGCGGCCTACGCGCTGTCGCTGGTGCTTTCGTTCCTGGTCGGGTTCTTCTTCGAGGTCAGCGTGGGGATGGTCGGCTTCTGGTTCCTGGAAGTCACGTCGCTGCTCTACATCGTGATGACGCTCAACTTCTTCATCTCCGGCCACATGCTGCCGCTCGACCTGCTGCCCCAGCCCTGGTCGGGCCTGCTCAAGATCCTGCCGTTCCAGTACATGGCCTATTTTCCGGCCGTGGTGTTCCTGGGCAAGGTCAAGGGCTGGGAGCTGGTCCTCCATCTGGGGCTTGAACTGCTCTGGGCCGTCGGGTTCCTGGCGCTGGGCCGGACCCTTTACCGCGCCGGCTTGAAGCGCTACAGCGCGTACGGAGGCTGACGACGTGGCGGCGGTCGCACTGAAATACCTACGGATGATCGGATACCTGGGCCGTTACACGCTCGCGCGCGAGCTGGCGTTCCGGGGCAACTTCCTGGTCAAGGTCTCTGTCGAGCTGCTCTGGCTGGGCATCCTCATCGCCTTCTACAAGACGGTGTTCGCCAAGACCAGCCACATCGCCGATTGGTCCGAGCCCCAGTACTTCTTCTTCGTCGGCTGCTTCTTCGCCCTCAACGGGCTGATCGAGACGTTGTTCCTGGAAAACTGCAACGAATTCGCCGAGCTGGTCCGGACCGGCGACCTCGACTTCCTGCTGCTCAAGCCGATCGACGAGCAGTTCCTGGTCACCTGCCGGCGGATCGACTGGGGCTCCGCGCCCAACCTGCTGATGGGGGGGATCCTCATGACCACGGCCCTGGTTCAGCAGGGCTGGTCGTTCGACCCCCTCCGGGTCGGCGCGTTCGTCATGACGTTCGCCTGCGGCGCGGCGATCGCCTACAGTTTCATGCTCCTGCTCACTTCGGTCTCGGTCTGGATGGTCCGGAACCAGAGCCTGATGGAGATGTGGTGGTTGTTCTCCAGCCTCGCCCGCTACCCCCGGGAGATCTTCTCCGGGCGCTGGGCCGAGCCGTTGGGCCAGTTCTTCACCTTCATCATCCCGATCCTGCTGGTCTCGAACGTGCCGGCCAACGTCATGGTCCGCGTCCTCGACCCGACGATGGTCGGCTTGACGGTCGCCGCGGCGGCCGTCTTGCTCTGGGTCAGCCGGCGGTTCTTCCAGGTCGCCCTCCGCTCCTACCGCAGCGCCAGCAGTTGAGGAGCTTGGATTCCCTCCTCGCCCCTCGCCCCGCCCTGGTTGTATCGCGTTGCAATCGCCGCGCAAGGAGGCTTTGATTGTTGCGTGCAATCGACAAATAGGGGTTGAAGTCGCGATCGGGAGTCATCCGCCGCGCGGCGCTCGGCATAGCCTAGGCTTCTCTTGCCAAGCGATCCGACTCGATAAGAGGCTCGGGGCGCTGGCGCGGCGACCGGCGTCGTGGCGGGGCCACGGAGCGGCGGCCTCAGCGGTGGGGCCGTCGGCGACGCTGAAATGCATCCTGGGACGAGGTCGGGAACACAACCATGGTCTCGGTGGAATCAAAGCAGAGTCCTGGACCCGGAGCGACCGGCGACGCACCGGGTTCCGGGCCGTCGCCGGTTGAATCGGCGGCGGCCCTGGCGCGGTTGAGCGCCGCGGCGCCGGCGGCCGTGCTGGACGAAATCCATCAGTTGCGCACCAAGCTGGAAGAAGCGTACGCGACCATCGACGATCTGCGAGCCAGTCGAACCGACATGGAGGAAGACCTCCATCAGCTCAAGCGGATCGCTTCGATGGACGAGCTGACGGGGCTCTGGAACCGTCGCTTCCTGGTCGACTCGCTCGACGTCTCGTACTCGTTCGCGCTTCGGCATCGACTGGCGCTGTCGATCGTGCTTTTGGACGTCGACTACTTCAAGGCGTTCAACGACGGCTACGGCCATCAGGCGGGGGACGGGGTGCTCCGCGAGGTGGCCTCGATCGTGCTCAACTGCGCGAGGAACCATGACGTGGTCGCCCGGTACGGCGGCGAGGAGTTCGCCGTCCTGCTGCCGGGGACCGGGCGCGACGGGGCGGTGGCGATGGCCGACCGCGTGCGGCGGGCGCTGGAAGCCCGGCAATGGAACCTCCGGGCGATCACCGCGAGCTTCGGCGTGGCCACGCTCCGCCATTGCGAGATCGAGGAGGCCGCGACCGCCGCCGACCTCGTCGAGGCCGCCGACCTCGCCATGTACCACTCGAAGCGCCACGGCCGCAATCGCGTCACCCACGCCGAGGACGTCGGCTGCGTCGTGTTCATGCAGCCCTGCGGACCCGACGCGGCGGCCGACCCTCGCGATTCGCGGCTCGGCGATCACTGAGCCGACGTCGCGAACCTCCTGTTGACCCGCTCTGATCCGGATTCGATACTGATAAGCCGTGACGGCGTGATCAGGTGTTTCCGCGTTGAGGTTCAAGGATGATTGTTGCGGCCTGGATACTGGTTCCCGCGCTGGCCGCGGCGCTCGCCGCGACCGCCTGGCGGTGGTCTCGGACGCTCGGCGAAGTCGCCCGGGGCCTTGAACGGCTGGCCGAGGGGAGACGGAGTCGACGGGTGCTCGGCCGTCATCGGGGCCCGCTGGGGAGGCTGGTCGAGGTCTTCAACGCCTCGTCGGTCGAGGTTCAGGAGCGGCTCACGCGGTTCGAGGAAGACCGTCAGCAGCTCCGGGTCGTGCTGGGGGCGATGGCCGAGGCCGTGGTCGCCGTCGACGCGCGGCGCCGGCTGCTGTTCGCCAACGCCAGCGCCGACGCGTTGTTCGGGCTCGACGCGAGTTCGGTCGGCCGTCTGGCGCCCGAGCTGATCCGCAGTCCTCCCGTGCAAAAGGCCGTCGAAACGACGCTTCGGCTGTCTCATCCCGACGCCTACCAGGGGGAGCTTGCGCTGCCGGGGCGCGAATCGCCGTTGCGCTCGCCTCCCCGCGTGCTCGCGGTCCGAGGGACGCCCCTGCCGGGCAACCCCCCGTCGGGCGCCGTGCTCGTCTTTCATGACGTGACCGACCTCCGGCGGCTCGAACGGATGCGCCAGGACTTCGTCGCCAACGCCTCGCACGAGCTGAAGACTCCGCTGGCCTCGATCAAGGCGTACGCCGAGACCCTGCTCGACTGGGCCCTGGACGACGAGGCCGTCAACCGGCGGTTCCTGGAGCGGATCGACGAGCAGGTCGACCGGCTCAACGCCTTGATCCTCGACATGCTCAGCCTCGCCCGCCTGGAATCGAACCAGGAGTTCTTCGAGCACGGCCCGCTTCGATTGATTCCGGTGGTCGAGAAGTGCGTCGAGGCCCACCGCGACCGCGCGGCGGCCGGCGGCCTGGCCCTGGTGTTCGCGCCTGGTTCGCTCGACGACGAGGTCTTGATTCTGGCCGACGAGGAGGCGATCCGGCAGATCTTCGACAACCTGATCGACAACGCGATCAAGTACACTCCCGAAGACGGCGAGGTGAGGGTCGCCTGCTCGATGACCCCCTCGGCCGTCGTGGTGGAGGTTTCCGACACCGGCGTCGGCATCCCCCGCGAGGACCTGTCCCGGATCTTCGAGCGGTTCTACCGCGTCGACAAGGCCCGCAGCCGAGAGCTCGGCGGCACGGGCCTCGGCCTGGCGATCGTCAAGCACCTGGTTTCGTCGCTCCGCGGCCAGATCACCGTCGCCAGCCGCCCCGGCGCGGGGACCCGGTTCACCGTCCAACTCCCCCGCGCCCTCGTCCCGGCGGTGAAAGAGGGGTGAAGAGGCGGGAGATCCTCGATAGAAGACTGATTCGACTCCAATTCATGGGGAGCCTCGCGGGCGCCCACCGAACCGACCTTGCTGTCGGGGCGAAGTCGTAGATCGTCGTGCTCGGCGTCCCGGAAGTGCGGATCGATTCCGTAGAGCCCATCAGTCTCGGGAATTGGCAGCGAGGGGCGGCTCCG
>CALCIC010000144.1 GCA_937907405.1 uncultured Isosphaeraceae bacterium
GCGACGGTTTTGTGAAATTGTATGAGGCTCGTTGCCGCCGCTTCCAACACGCATTACGCGCGGGAGCAAGCTCCCGCACTCCACAGGGCGAACGGTCGAGTCCCAGCGGCGAACCGCGCAACCCATCAGGAAACCGCTCTAAGCTCGCCCCCCCCGGATCACTCGGTCGGCTCGCTGCGCGGGACGCCGTTGAGCTCGTGGCACTGCCTCGAGATCGCCCGGTAGATCGCCTTGCGGGCTCGGTTGATCCCCCCCAGGGGCCGATGATCGGACAGCCCGTGCCAGGGGGTGAACGACAGGTTCTCGCCGAACGTCCTGCGCTCGGGGGTGTCGAACTCCTGGGCCGGTATCCGGATCGTCGCCGCCTTCCGGTACGGCGACGACCATTCGACGGTCGGGTCCTCGACGGGCATCGCGACGGCGTCGGTCTGAACCTGGACGAAGAAGTCGAACCGGGCCTCATGGGCCTTCAGGTGGTCGACCATCGCGAGCCGGAGCTTGTCCGGCGAATCCACGACGTGGACCGCCGGCGCGCCGGCGAGGTCGGGCGTGACCCGGTACTTCACGGCCTCGTCCCCCAGCTTCGAGGGGGTCGTGCTCCAGTACGTGGTCCGAAGCGGGCTGTCGGGCTTCTTGCTGCCGGTGATCCGCAGCAGCTTCCACTTGTAATCCCCGGAGAACAGCAGCTTGAGCCCGGCGGCGACCTTGCCCAGGCTCAGACCGGGCGACTTCAAGTTGCGGAAGTCCTCCATGAACGGCACGTAGTCGGCGACGTTCTTGATGAAGAAGACGGGGTTGTCGATCAGGACGAAGTCCTGGGTCGTCGCGTCCTTCTCGTCCTCCAGCAGCTTCTCGCCGGGCACGCCGACGAGCTTGATCGCCATCCCGTGCGCGTCGGCCAGGCGGTCGTCCCACCCCTTGCCGTTGGAAAACCGAATGTACGCGTCGAACCCCCGAGCCCCGGCGAACACCCCATGGCGCAGCTCGGCTGGCAGATCGGCGGCGACCTCGAACCTCGCCTTCACGCAGCCGTGCGACTTCATGTGCTGCCCGCGCGGCACGACCGGCCGCTCCTTCGGGTCGGTCACGCTCAGGTGGATCGCCACGATCTTCTCGATCCCCGCCGCCTCCCCCGGCGGGACCGACTCTTCCCCAAGGCCCAACGGCTTCGCGTTCTCGGAATTCATGGAGACCCGCCTTATCTCACCAAGGACCGACCAAGGACACCCACGCAAGCGGGCGAAAACCGCTTAATAAAACTATCGGTTGAGAACGGGGCGTGAGATGAGGGGAGGCGAGATCGCCTCTGTTCGGAGGTTCGTGGTCTTGAGACGGGGTGGCACGGGGTCGGCGCAGCCGAACCCGTGGACGCGGGTCACGGCCTGCTCCACACGGGGTCGAGTACGAACCCGCGCCACCCATCAACTGTTCGCTATCAGATGGAACCTCAACTCGGCGCGCCCGCCGCTCAGGATTCCGGCGTCACGCCGACGACGAGATCGCCTCGCGCGGAGAGCTCGCCGATCCTGGAGCCTTCGAGGGGGTTGAAAACGAGGCTCAGGGCGTCGCGGTCCTTGGGGTCGCGGAGGCTCTTGTAGATGCCGTCGCGGGCGTTTCCGGGGTGGTCCTTGATGTAGAACTGCGTGGTCAGCAGCTCCTTGCCGCTCTTGCGGACCTTGACGTGGATGTGGGGCGTCCGGCCGGTGTAGGGGACGGGTTTGATCGTCCGGAAGTAGTACTCGCCGGTCGAGCCGGTGAGGAACCGGCCGAAGCCCTGGAAGTGGGCGTTGTACTTGGCGCGGGCCGAATCCTTGGTGTGCAGGTAAACGCCGTTGGCGTCGCACTGCCAGATCTCGATCAGGGCGTTGCGGATCGGGGCGCCCTTCTGGTCGAGGATGCGTCCGGTCAGGTGGGTGATTTCACCGACGGCGGCGGTCAGCTCGTCGTTGACGACGATCAGGTCGTTGTCGGTGTCGAGCGGCAGCCTGTCGGGGTAGAACGGCCCCTCGGTCTGGCGAGGCGTCCGCATCAGCTCGTCGGCGAACGCGCCCCGGGCCGCGAGGATCGTCCCCCCCGCCGCCAGCGATCCCAGAAACGTCCGCCGATGGATCGGACGGTCGATCGATTCGATGCGATTCATGATGGAGACCTCCGGACGGACGGAACGATTACCCGACGACGCGCGTACTTTTTACCACATCCCAGGCGTCGCGCTCAAATCCCCACCGCCGACGGGCCTTCGACGAAGCCGGGGCTCGTGTGGTAAGCTGACACCAGAAGAGGCTCAACCATCGAACGAGGGCCGAGGACATGCCGCGCGACGAACATCCCACGTCCACCGTCAGTCCGGTCGAGGAGCGCGAGGCGACGGGCCGGGTCGCCGAGATCTTCGACGACATCAAGACGACCAAGGGGCTCGACTTCGTCCCCCGGTTCTGGCGGGTGATCGCCACCAACCCGATGCAGCTCGAACTGGTCTGGACGACCTTGAAAACCCTGATGCACCCCGAGAAAGTCGGCCGAACCGCAAAGCTCGACCCGGCCACCCGCGAGATGGTCGCCCTGGCGGTCTCGGCGACCAACGCCTGCTCGTACTGCATCAACTCCCATACCGCCGCCCTCCGCAAGCTGGGGATCGACGAGGAGGCGCTCGGCGAGGGCATGGCCATCGCTGGCCAGCGGCTACCAGATCGAGCCCGACGTCCGCCCGCCGCATTGAGCGCCCTCATTAGGAAAGCGAGGCGGATCGTCAACGGTCGTACCCCCGAAGCACGCTCCGGCCTCCCAGGCTCTGCATCACGAGGCCGAGTAGGAAACGGTTGAAGATCGCCCGGAGGGCGAGCCGGCGGAGCCACGTCCAGGAGCCGGCGGACGGCACGAACCGCGTCGCCAGCCGCGCCGCTTCATCCTGCTTGCGGCGCACCAGAGGCTTGAAGAACCGCTCATACGCCGCGAACGCCGATGCGTGGTCGTCGGGCCGTCGCGAAAGCTCCGTCGCCAGAACGTACGCGCCGGCCATCGCCATGTGCGAGCCCTGGCCGGCGACGAGGGTCAGGCAGCCGCAGGCGTCGCCGATCAGGCAGACCCGGCCGATCGACCAGCGGGGCATGACGATCTGCGTGAGCGCGTCGTAGAACATCGGCGTCCGGTCGTCGAGGTCTTGCAAGACTCGCGACGTGATCCAGCCGCCCCGGTCGAACTCGCGACGCAGGAGCGGCAGTCGATCGTCCGGCGCGACGAAATCGGGCGCGTCGTCGTCGCGGAAGACGTACATCGCCTGCATCCGGGCGTCGGAGATCGGGTAAAACGCGGCCAGGCGGTCGGGCTCCTCGTGCAGCACGACCGATCGCCCGACCTCCGGCGCGCGCGGCGTGGAGAAGGCCGCGACCCGGCCGTCAAGCGACCGCGCGAACGATTCCTCGGGGCCGAGGGCCAGCGCGCGGACCCGCGAATGCACGCCGTCCGCGCCGACGACCAGTCCGGCGGCGGCCGTCTCGCCGTCTTCGAACATCACGTCCACTCGATCGCCGGCGTCGGTCAACGACCGGATCGACGTCCCGTACCGGACGACGACGCCGACCCGCTCGGCGCGGTCCAGGAGGACCCGCTCAAGGTCGGATCGCAGCAGATAGACGTAGCGGTCGTCGAGCGCGCGGCGGATCCGATCGAGCGGGACGTCGAGATACGCGCGGCCGGCGTCGTCGACGTATTTCAGGTCGTCGATCGGGTATCGAATGGCCCGGATCGCATCGACGAGCTCCATCCGCTCAGCGACGTCCCAGCCCGTGCCGAAGAAGTCCATCATGTAGCCGTCGCGGCTCGGCGCGGCCTGGCGCTCGACGACCAGGGGATTCCACCCCCGCTCCTTCAAGAGGATGCCGAGCGTCAAACCCGCGATCCCGCCGCCGGAGATCAGGATGGTCGTTGCGTTCGGTTGGGACGCCGTCGCCATGGTGTTGATCGTAGCGGCCGGAACGGGGCGAGTCCACAAGGCGGCGAAGCGCAATCCATCGGGGCCGACCTCCGCCTTGCGAGAGACGACGGTCTTTGAACCTCCTTCAACCCAGCGCGCGTTGCGCTCGGCTTGCATGCATCGGCCGAACGCAAAACGCGCTAACGACTTCGTCAAAACGCGCGAAGCGCTTCCGACGGGTTGAACAGTCGTTGCTTCCCGGCGGCGGCTCGAACGACGTTCAGCCCGCCCAGATGGCCGCACGCATGACCAGCGATGATGATGATCGCCTTGCCGGCCGTCTCGAACCCGCCGAAGCCGGGCGGCTGACATTTCGTCGGTCGATCCAGGCCCTCTTCGCCGACCTCGTCGAGGAACGCGTGCGTCCGTTCCCGCAGGTCCTTGAACTTCCGCACCACTTCATCGAACGGCGGGTAGTCCGCAGGGTCGTCGGTGGGCTCGCTCCCCCAGTCGAACAGCGGCTTCCAGTGGTGGACCGGGTTGGGCGTCC
>CALCIC010000145.1 GCA_937907405.1 uncultured Isosphaeraceae bacterium
GTCCCGCACCCGCCGCACCGGGGGGACGGGCCTGGGGCTGAGCATCGCGAAGGCCGTCGTCGAGCGGCACGGCGGGACGATCGAGGTGACGAGCGCGCCGGGGAAGGGGAGCACGTTCCGCGTCCTGCTGCCGCTTCGCCCCGCCCTTCCGTCGTCCCCGGTCGAGCCTGGACCGGCCCCTCAGCACGGTTAGAAAGAACTAATCGAACTGCTCGTCCCCCGGGGCCCGGCGCGAGTTAGTCTCGATCCCGGCGCGACGTCCCGCATGCGGACAGGCCGATGCGGACCGCCGCCGCCGACGACGAGTCGACTCGGCCCCCCCCGGCGCCGAACGACGGGAGGAAGAGATCATGATTTCCGACACCTGCAAACCCCGGCGCCCGCGTCCAGGATTCACGCTGATCGAGTTGTTGGTGGTCATCGCGATCATTGCAGTCCTGATCGCGCTGCTGCTGCCGGCCGTTCAAGCGGCCCGCGAGGCGGCGCGTCGCGCCCAGTGCGTCAACAATCTCAAGCAACTGGGGATCGCCCTGCATAATTACGCGGACAACAACAACACGTTCCCTCCGTTTTCGGTGTTGCCGCGGACCCGCACTGCTCAGCCCTGGTCGGCCCTGGCGAGGCTTCTGCCTTACGTCGAGCAGGGGGCGCTCGCCAGCTTGATCAAGTTCAGCAGCGACTACGAGTTCCCCATGAATCCGACGGTCGCCGCCGTCCGGGTCTCGGTCTTCGTCTGCCCGAGCGAGATCAACGACCGCCCCAGGCCGACGGCGACGCTGACCTATTACCCGTCCAACTACGCGTTCAACGGCGGGACCTGGTTCTTCTACGATCCGGTCCAGGACCAGGCGGGGGACGGCGCGTTCGCCCCCAACCGCGCGATGACCATGGCGAGCGTCGTCGACGGCCTCAGCAACACGCTCGGCGTCTCCGAGACCAAGGCGTACCAGCCCAACGTCTGGGACTCCCAGTTGCCGGCCACGGTGGGAGTCGCCCCCCCCGCCACCCCCACGGCCTTGACCAACTTCATGGGGTCGGGGACGTTCGACGCCAACGGCCACACCGAATGGATCGAGGGGGACATCCACGAGACGGGCTTCACCACCACCTTCACCCCCAACACGAAGGTCCCCTACACCACCGGCGGCCTGACCTACGACGTCGATCTCACCTCGATGCGCGACGGCGAGTCGATCACCCTGCCGACCTACGGCGCGGTGACGGCCCGGAGCTTCCATCCCGGCGGCGTGAACTCGCTGCTGCTCGACGGCTCGGTCCGGTTCGTCAAGAGCACGATCGCCCTGCCCGTCTGGAGGGCCCTGGGAACGCGAGGCGGCTCGGAAGTGATCAGCGAGTATTAATCCAAGGAGACCGGCTGATGCGAACTCGTCACACCAAGATTCAGGGCTTCGGCCGTCGCTTCGCTCTCGGGCTGGTCGTCCTGGCCGGCGCGTCGACCTGGTCGGGCTGCGGCGGCTCGGCGCCCGACCCGGACGCCAGCCGCGAGATCGCCGCCAAGTTCCTCGAGGAGATTCGCGCGGGCCGAGTCGCGGCCGCCTGGGAGGGGACCTCCACCGAGTTCAAGTCGCTCCTCGGCCGCGAGGGGCTGGTCGCCTACGTCCGCGCCCACCCGACGCTGAAGGAGAAGGCGCCCGCCGACTTCGTCTCCTTCAACACCGCGGAGCGCAACGGCATCCCCCTGGGCGAGTGCGCCTTCCGGACCTCGTCCCGAAAGTCCGCGGTGAAGGTGCTCCTGGCGCGCGCCGACGGGGCGTGGAAGATCGAGCGGCTCACCGTCGAGTGATCGACTCGCCGGGACTTCCGGACGTCGTCGGCTCGCGGGGCAAGGGGCTTTGACCGGGCCTCGTCCTGGACTACACTGGACGCGGCCGACGACGTCCGATCGTCGCAACGATCCCCCCCCGCGAGAGGAAGTCCCGTGCGACTTGAAGAGATGAGTTGGCCGACGGCGTCGTCGGTCTCACGGGACCTGCCCGTCGTGGTCCCGATCGCCGCCGTCGAACAGCACGGCGCGCATTTGCCGGTGTTCACCGACAGCATGCTGCTCGGCGAGGTCGTGCGGCGGTCGGCCGAGGTCCTGGGCGACTCGATCGTCTGGACCCCCCTGCTCTGGCTCGGCAACTCGCACCATCACATGGACTTCGCCGGCACGCTGTCCGCCGGGCCGAGGACCTACCTCGACCTGCTGGGCGACCTGATCGAGAACCTGCTGACCCACGGGTTCCGGCGGATCGTGCTCCTGAACGGCCACGGCGGCAACATCACGCCGGCCGCCCAGGCGGTCTTCGAGGCTCGCCAGCGCCATCGCGAGCGCGACGACCTCCTGCTGCTCTCGGCCACCTACTGGCTGCTGGGGAAGCAGCCCGTCGACCTCGGCTCGGGCTTCGTCCAATCCAGCATGGGCCACGCGTGCGAGTGGGAGACGTCGATGATCCTCCGGCTCGCCCCCCATCTGGTCGGCGACTACAAGGGGGCCGAATCGGTGCCGACGGGCGACCCGTTCGAGCCGGCGTCGCGAGGTTGGATCACCAACGAGCGAAGCGCCCGGGGCCACATCGGCGTCCCCAGCCAGGCGACTCCGGAGAAGGGGGAATTCCTCTTCAGCCGGTTCTCGCAGGACGTGGCGGCGTTCCTGAACCGTGTGACCGCATGGGACGGCCGCGCCTGGGGAGCTTGACATGAGCCTGGAGCCATCGATCGTCGAGCACTCCTCGAACCGGTCGTCGATGCCGCTGCGCACCTGGATCGTCTGCGGGCTGATGCTGTTGGCGACCATGCTCAACTACATGGACCGCCAGGCCCTCTCGCAGCAGGCGGCCGAGATCCGGACGGAATTGAAGCTCACCAATGAAGACTACGGCAAGCTTGAGACCGGCTTCGGGATCGCGTTCGCCGTGGGAGGGGTGGCGACCGGGTTCCTGGTCGACCGCTTCAGCCTCCGCTGGATGTATCCGGCGGTCCTGCTGATGTGGTCGGCCGTGGGCTTCGCCACCGGCTGGGTGACCGACTACCGCGAGTTGATGATCTGCCGCGTCCTGCTCGGTTTCGCCGAGGCCGGCCAGTGGCCGTGCGCCCTGGCGGCCTCGCAACGCCTGCTCTCCCGGAGCAACCGGGCGCTGGGGAACAGCATCCTCCAGAGCGGCGCGTCGCTGGGGGCGATCGCGACCCCCCTGGTCATCCTCTGGCTCAACCATCCGTCGGGCGACGGAAGCTGGCGACTGCCGTTCCGGGTGATCGGCGCGCTGGGGGTGGTCTGGGTCGCCGCCTGGCTGACGATCATTCGGCCTCACGACCTCACGATCCAAGAGGAAGAGGCCGCGCCGGCCGGCGACGACGATCGCGGGGCCGCGGTCGTCGATCGCGCGACCCAGGTTCGGCGGTTCGTCGCGCTGATCGTCGTGGTGATCGCCATCAACGTCACCTGGCAGTACTTCCGCGCCTGGATGCCGATGATGCTCCAGAAGGAGCACGGTTACGACGACGCGACCGTCCAGTGGTTCTCCTCCGCCTATTACATCGCCGCCGGGGTCGGCTGCCTGGTCGTGGGGTTCCTGGCGCGGTCTCTCGTTTCGCGGGGATGGTCGGTCCACGGCGCGCGGATGGCGATGTTCGTCGGCTGCGTGGCGTTGACCGCATTGGGCTGCGTCGCGGCCTATCTGCCGGCGTCGCCCCTGCTGCTGATCCTCTTGCTGGCGGTCGGTTTCGGCTCGCTGGGGCAGTTCCCCACCTACTACGCCTTCACCCAGGAGATTTCCACCCGGGGGATGGGGAAGGTGACGGGGGTGTTCAGCTTCGTCGCCTGGATCGCGGTCGCCGCCGTGATGGGGCCGATCGGCCGTTGGATCGATCAGACGGGGTCTTACGCGGCCGTGACCCTGCTCGCCGGCCTGGCCCCGGTCGTCGCGGCCCTGGCGCTGTCGGCCCTCTGGAGGCCGTCGAACACCGAGCCTTGACCGCCGCCGCGGTCCCGACGCCGTCGGCGACCTCGTCATGACCGCGCCCCGTCCGCTTCCGGATTTTCGAAAAGTGGTCGGGCCGGGTCGACCTCGTCTGTCGCTAACATAATTCGTTAGGACGTCGTGGCCGAGGCCCCGCTCCACCACCGGATCGGAGAAGAGCGCCCGTTCGCCCTCGTCGTTTCCGAGGCGCGCCCGCGCGGTCGCGCGGTCGGATCGGGACGACGCCTCGCCCGGCTTCCGCCTCCCTGTTCGAACGAGGACGTTCGAGTCGCCGAACGTCTCGCGTTCGCATTGACGCATGCCGTTACGTTTTTGCATGCGCGTCTCCGGCGCGATGAAGGCTCCCGGCCGGGGTCCCGACGTCATTCCTATTCCCAGGCGACGAGAGGAGGGGGTCGACTTATGGCTGGCGGCTTGATGGTTCTGGCGTATTTCGGCCCCGAGGTTCAGCTTCCGCTGTTTTCCTTGATCGGCTCGATCGTGGGTTTGGTTCTGATGCTGGGAGCGTATCCCCTGCGACTCTTCAGGGAGATGGTCCGTGGCTGGAAGGCCCTCGCGACGAGTGGGAGGCCGAAGACGTGACGCCCCGGGGCGAGGATCGAAGCTTCGGCGACGATCCGATCGATGAGGACGAGGGGGAGACGAGCCGCCCGAGCGGGTACGGGGCTCGGGAGTTGCTGGCGACGGCGGCCTGGTTCGGCCTGACGGCGGGGTTCGTCGAACTCCTCCTCCTGGTCGTTCGAGTTCAGCTTCAGGAGAAGGGGTTTTTCCTGAGGAGCCGCCACTTCGTCTGGATGGTGCCGGCGTCCGACCTGCTGCTGTTCCTGGCGGTCGGCTCGATGGGCGCCGTCGTGGTCGCGGCGTCGGCGCGCGCGAGTCGGCCGACGTACCGAGCGACGCTGAGGATCTTCCTCTTCACGGCCCTCCTCTGCCAGTTCATGCTGATCCGCGGGTTTCATCTGGCCGCCTGCGTCCTGCTCGCCGGCGGCGTCGCCGCGCGCGTCGCGCCCTGGCTGGACGATCGAATCGAAGGGCTGCGGCGGGTGGTTCGTCGTGGTCTGCCGATCCTGTTCG
>CALCIC010000146.1 GCA_937907405.1 uncultured Isosphaeraceae bacterium
TGGGCCCGCCGCTTGCGGCCGAAGCCGATCCTGACGGCCGGCACGACCGTGCGGTACTCGGCCTGATAGTGCTTGAGGTTGGCCCGGATCGTCCGGTCCCAGTCGATCTCGTTGTGCCTGGGCCGGCGGCTTCGGGACGACCGATCGAGGCTCCCCGCCACGGCCTGCCGCATCGGCTCGGCGAGCTTCCGTTCCAACTCCTCGACGACGCCTCGGACGACCGCGCGGGCCGTTTCTCGCGATTCGGGCGGCAGGACCGATCGGAGCGAGAGGAGCTTGGCGACGAGGTGGACGTCGGGCTGGACGGCTCGGAGCAACTCGGGCTGCTTGAGCAACTGGCTGAGGTCGAGCCGGTCCAGAGCGTCCTTCTGAAGCATCTGGGCGACGGGGGTCGGGAAGTATTTGCGGACGTCGCCGAGCCATCGCGCAACCCTGGGCGCCGACTTCCCCATGCCGACTCTCTGGGCCTTGTCGACGTCGTAAAGCTGCCCCAGCGCGTCGTCGATCGCCAGGTCGTCGCCGGCGAGGTCCGCGCCGACGGCGTCGGCCGCCTCGCCGCCGAGAATCAACCGCCAGCGTCGAAGCCGTTCCTGATCGGTCGTGGACTCGCTCATGATCGGGTTCCTCCGCCCAGTCCGAGCATCATGGAAATCAAGGGGAGGACCGACTTCGCCCGTTCGTGGTCGAGGTCGACCCCGGGCGACGCGGCGCCGGCCGCCGTCGTCGGCCTCGATCGCGCCGCGCGTTCGCCCAGGTTGCGGCGCAAGGGGGGGGCGAAGCCGCCGAAGGTCTTGCGGAGCATCGGCAGCAGGGCCGGGAACGTATCGTCCGCGAGGCCCGTCAGCCAGCCGTCGAAGATGCCGAAGAGCGCGTCGTCGTGGTAAAGGACCTCGCCGCTGGCGCGGAGGAACCCGTCGATCCAGGCGGCGGCGCGGGGCGGATCGGCGGCCGGCGAGACGGCGAGGTTCATCAGCCGGGCCGCCTCGTCCGGTTCCAATTCGCGGGAGTCGAGCAAGATCCGCGCGCATCGGCCGACGACGAGCCCGTGGACCGAGTCGGAACCGCTCAAGGCCGCGAGGGTCGCACGCCAGAAGGTCAGCCCGTCGGGGTCGTCCATCAGGCCGATCGCGGCGTCGGCGCGGACGATCGCGTCGAACATGTCCGAGGCCGCCGCGTCGTCGAGCGAGGCGCAGGCCGGGGCGAGCCCCACGCAGATCCGCGCGACCATCCCCGACGCGGCGCGGCCGACCATCGCGGCGTCCGTCTTGCGCACGTTGCCGTAGCGCATCAGGTTGGCCAGCGGCGGCAGGGCCTCCATCAACTGCGTCACGTCGGCCCCGACCGCCGCGCGCGACTCGACTTTCGCCATGACCTTCTGGATCGCGGCGGGGAGGTCGGCGAGCATCGCGCGATCGAGCAGGGCCGTCAGCGCGGGCAGGTCGTCCTCGTGCTCGGCGCGATCGGTGGCGAAGGCCGTCGCGGCCTCCTCGACCGTCGTCCCCCAGAGGCTCGCCTCGATCAACGCGACGGCCAGCTCGGGCGCCCATTGGAGCCGCCACGACTCCTTGAACGTCCCCTTGCCCGACGCCTGCGTCACGGCCCCCCAGCCCACGCCCACCAAAGCAAGCCGATGCAAAAGCCGGCTGCGGTCCAGATCCAGGGGTTCCCGGAGGTCGAGCGTCCTGGTGGTCTGGACCGGGTCGGGGGCGAGCCGCAACCGCTTCTGGAGCCGGTTCAGGTCCTGTTGCAAGGGGACCGCCGGCGTCTCCTCAGGCACCGCGCCGAGTCGTTCGCCCACGACCAGCTTGCGACGGATCAGCCGCATCGGCGGGGTCTCGCCGAAGCAGAGGACGGTGCGGGCCGCCTCGTCCAGGTCGGCCAGATCGGGGAGCGGGCGGTCCCGCAAGGTCGCCAGCGCGTCGGCCAGTCGAACCGCCTCGATCACCGAGGCCGACGAGGCGTCGAGCCGCTCGTCGCGGAGCAGTCGGGCGACCTTCGCCAGCCACCGCTCGACGACCAGGTCGGGCGAGGTCCAGAGATGGTCGTACCAGCCCGGCGAGGAGATCCCCGCCCCGTAACCGCTCTCTCGCGAGAGCCGCTCATAGGTCCAGGGGACCCAGGTGGCGGCGACCTTCGTCTTCTGCAGCCCTTGCAAGAGGCGGGCGTCTTCCCTGGCGGCGGGCCAGCTTTCCACCTGAAGCGCCGGGGCGTGCCAGGCGCCGCAGACGACCGCGATCGGACCGTGTCCCTCGCGCCGCGCAGCCCGAATCGCCTGCCGCATGTGGGCCTCGCGGCGAAGCTCTCTCGGGTCGGTCTCGGCGGGCAGGCTCGATCGGACCTCGCGCATTGCGTCGCGGATCGCCGCGAACAGGTCCGCGCCGTCGCGACGGCCCTCGACCACGAACTCCCACCACCGCTCGCCGTCGTCGAATCCGGCCGCCTCGGCGAGCAGGCCGAGCGGATCGACCGGCCGATGGATCGGTTCCTCCTCGTTCTCGTCCTTGTCCTCCTTCTCGTTCGCGTTCGTGTCGTCGCCGATCTGGCAGGCGATCGGCAGGTCGATGAATCGCGCCGGCAGTCCGCGGTCGAGCGCGTACTTGAGAGCCTGCCACTCGGGCGAGAACTCGGCGAACGGATAGTAGACCGATCGCCCGGGTTTGTCCGGGCGATAGACGAGCAGGGCCACCGGCGGCGTCATCTCGGCGTGGGTCAGAAGGGGGATCAACGCGTCGGCGTCGGGCGGCCCCTCGACCAGAACGATGCTCGGCGCGATCGCCTCGAGCGCATGCTTGAGGCTTCGGGCCGAGCCCGGGCCGTGGTGCCGGACCCCCAGGACGTGGACCTCCGAGTCGGTCGCGGATCGGGTCGATGCGGTGGTGCTCATGGGACGATCGGGCCTCGTCAGACGACCTCGCGGCACGCCCGGTACAGGTCTTTCCAGCCTTCGCGTTCCTTGACGACCGTCTCCAGGTATTCGAGCCAGACGACGCGGTCCTGCACCGGGTCCTTGACGACCGCGCCGACGAGCCCCGAGGCCACGTCGGCCGACCGCATCACGCCGTCGCCGAAGTGGGCGGCCAGGGCGAGCCCCTGGTTCACGACCGAGATCGCCTCGGCCGTGCTCATGACGCCGCTGGGAGGCTTGATCTTGGTCTTGCCGTCCTCGGTCCGGCCGTCGCGCAGTTCTCGGAAGATCGTGACCACGCGGCGGATCTCCTCAAGCCCCGGGGGCTCGGCGGGGAAGGCCAAGGCGCGGCCGAGCGCCTCGACGCGCGTTCGGACGATCGCCACCTCTTCGTCGGCGGTCTCGGGCGTGGGGAGGACGACCGTGTTGAACCGCCGCTTGAGGGCGCTTGAGAGCTCGTTGACCCCCTTGTCCCGGTTGTTCGCGGTGGCGATCAGGTTGAAGCCCTTGGCGCACTGGACCTCGGAGTTCAGCTCGGGGATGGGCAGGCTCTTCTCCGACAGGATCGTGATCAGGGCGTCCTGGACGTCGGCGGGGATTCGGGTCAGCTCCTCGACGCGGGCGATCTTGCCGTCCTTCATCGCCCGCATCACCGGGCTGGGGACGAGCGCCCTGGACGTCGGCCCCTCGGCAAGCAGGAGGGCGTAGTTCCAGCCGTACCGGATCGCCTCCTCGGCGGTCCCGGCGGTCCCCTGGACGAGCATCGTGGAGTCGCCGGCGATCGCCGCCGCCAGATGCTCGGAAACCCAGCTCTTCGCCGTTCCGGGCACCCCCAGCAGCAACAAGGCGCGGTCGGTCGCGAGGGTGGCGACGGCGATTTCCATCAATCGACGGCTGCCGATGTATTTCGGCGAAACCTGGAATCCGTCGTCGAGCGTTCCGCCCAGCAGGTACGTCGAGACGGCCCAGGGCGAGAGCCGCCAGCGCGGCGGCCGGGGCCTGGCGTCGGCCTTCGCCAGCGCCTCCAGCTCCTCGGCGAACTGCTCCTCGGCGTGCCGCCGCAGCACCTCTCCGTCGAGCGAGGGCGCGGCTTCGGGGACGCTCGTCCCGCTCTTGGTCTTGCTCATGGGGCGAACTCCCGGTGCATGTCGCGGCGGAACGTGAGGCCGTCGATCATGGCGAGGCATGCGGATTGGTAAGGATGATGCGGAGGTTCCGTCGAAGGGAATCGCGCGGCGATCTCGTCGGCCATCTCCAGCGGCAGGCAGTCGGCCAGCCC
>CALCIC010000147.1 GCA_937907405.1 uncultured Isosphaeraceae bacterium
TAGTCGTCGGGCTGACATGGGCGTGGCAGACCGACCGCGCGCCGAATCTCGACTACTTCGCCAAGCCGATCGAACTGAGCCTGGTCGAGGTCGACCGAGGCGACATTATTCAACTCGTCGTCGAGAACGGCTCGCTCGAAAGCGCCAGCGACGCCACGGTGAAATGCACGGTCGAAGCGATCATGGGCCTGACCGGCGGCGCCAATTCGACCGGCGGCATGAGTAAAACGGCAGGCGCCGGGGGTCAAGGGGGAGCGACGACTACGCCGACCCCGAAAGCCGCCACCGTAACCAAGAGCGCGGGAACCTCGAAGAGCAAGGCGGCGACGGCGACGGCTAGTAAGTCGTCGTCGTCCTCTTCCTCTGCCTCGAGTACAAGCACGAGTGCGACGACGACAGGCGCCGCCAAGCCGATGATCCGCAGCTTCACCTACACGGTCGCGCGCTACACACCGCTGAAGCCCACGACGGCGAGCAAGTCCGCGTCTACGAGTGCGTCGGCGACCTCGAAGTCAGGCGGTGGAGGCGGAGGTGGACGCGGCGGCCGCGGCAACTCTGGACAGCCCGAGGAAAAGGCGGGCTCGACCCGAATCCTCTGGATTCAGAAAGAGGGGACCAAGGTCAAAAAAGGAGACGTCGTCTGCGAGCTGGATTCGGCGAGCTTCGAGGACGAGTTGAAGGCCCAGCGAATCCGACATCTTCAGGCCAAGGCGTGGGTCGATCAGGCCAAGGCGATCCTCGAAGTCAATCAGATCACGCTCCGGGAGTACCGCGACGGCATCTACCCGCAAGACCTTGAGTTGATTCGCCACTACATCGCGTCCTGTCAAATCGAATACGACATGGCGGCGCGTAACTACACCTGGTCGTATGAGATGAACAAGAAAGGCCTGCGGGCCAACTCCCAATTGATCGCCGACGATCTGGAGGCCAAAAAGACGGAGATCGCCCTTCAGGAGGCGAAGGGGATGATGTTGAGGCTCGAGAAGTTCACCGGGCCGAAGATCCTGAAGTCGTTGGAGGCCAAGCTTGCGGCGATCCTCACCGACAAGCTGGCCCAGGACTCCAGCTTCGCCCTTGAGACCGAGCGGCTCAGACGCCTTGAGAAGAATATCGCGGCCTGCACCCTTCGCGCCCCGGACGACGGCGTGGTGGTTTACGTCAATCAGACCAACGGCTGGGGCCGCGTCGAGGCGGGGATCGAGCAAGGCGTCACGGTGCGACAGGACCAACCGATCTTCCAGCTCCCCGACCCCCGGCGGCTACGGGTCAAGGCTCGGATCAACGAAACCAAGGTCGCTCAGATCCGCGCTGGTCAAAAGTGCCGAATCGTCCTCGACGCCTTCCCCGACCGGACGCTCAACGGCACGGTGACCGACGTCACGGCGATCGCCACGCCGGTCAACGGCCCGTTCTCCGACGTCCGCGTTTACTTCGCGCTGATCCGCCTCGACGAGAGCTTCGACGATCTTCGCCCCGGCCTGAGCGCGGAGGTGGTCTTCCTCAACGATCAGCGCCTCCAGGTGGATCGTCTGCCGATCGCGTCGGTCCGCGAGATCGACGGCGAATCCTTCGTGGCCGTCCCCGATCGATCGGCGGCCGCACGTCCCTCCGCCCCCTACCAGTGGCGGAAAGTCGAACTGGGCCTCCATGGTCCCGACTTCGTCGAGGTGCTCTCGGGCGTCAGCCAGGGGGATCAGGTGCTCGCCGATCCATCGCAACTGGAAGCTCCCACGACGACGGCCGTCTCGGCGCCGGTCGCGTCGCTGTCCCCGTGACGACCGCGTCGAAGCGTCACTCGGCCCGGACGGCCGCGACGAGTCGGTCGATCGTCCGTTCCAGAAGCGGGGTCCCCCCGAAGGTCATTCCCAGCGATCGAATCCGCCCGACGTCGATCTGGTGCTTGGGGCGCGTCTCCTCTCCGTCGATCGCCCCCGTCCCCCCCGACGCGCGTCGCGCCAGATGAGCGACCTCGTATTCGGAAACGTAACGGTCGCAACAGTTGAACATTCGGCCCGAGATCGCTCTTTCATCGGCGCCCAGCAACAGTTCGACGGCCCGCGCGACGTCCGCCGCATGCACCTCTTTGCCCCCACGCCGGGCTTCGACGCGCCGGCCCTCGACGACCTGCTTCACCAGGCCGAACCACTTGCTCGCGGCCGGCGGATGCGCCAGGCCGTAAATCCCGGTCGGCCGCAGCGCGCAGATCGGATAGCCGGCGCCCAGGCCGAAGCAGGTCACGAAATTCTCGACGGCGGCCTTGTGCGCTCCGTAATTGTTGGTGCTCCAGGTCGGGTGCGCCTCGTCGAGCGGTCGATCGTCGAGGATCACGTCATGCACCGCGCACGAGGAGATGTACACGAACCGACCGACGCCGGCCGCGCGCGCCTGCTCGATCAGCCGAAGCGAGCCGACGACGTTGCGCTCGACGAACTCGATCAGATCGCCGGCCTCGCCGCGAAAACCGCCGCTCGGGTGGTCGAGAGCCGAGTGCACGACGGCGTCGGCGCCTTCGACGAGGTCGGCGCCGGACTTCGGATCGTTCAAGGCCCCCTCGATCCAGGTCAGAGCGCGAGGCGGAATCGGCGATGGGAAGTGGCCGAGGTCGCTGGTCGGCCGATGCCAGCAGACCAGTCGATGCCCCGCCTCCGCCAGATGAGAGACGATGTAGCGACCAAGAAACCCCGTGGCTCCAGTGACGGCGATTTGCATGACGAGGCCCTCGCTCCCGACTCCTTCGCCGGCCGCGCGACCGGTCCCCTCAGACTGCATTCTGTGGCACGCGGGCCCTCGAGACAAGGCGGTGCGAACTTCAAACTGAAGCCGATCGGCGGGTAAGCGTCTTATAAGTGGGTGGACGGTCAGGCG
>CALCIC010000148.1 GCA_937907405.1 uncultured Isosphaeraceae bacterium
GCGACGGCGCCGACGCCGGCGAACTTGGAAACCACGTTGATGATCGCCGGCAGATTGCCGCCGAGCACCGAGGCCAGGATGTCGCCCCCCTGATCGCGGACCTTGCCCGCGTCGTCCTGGCTCATGTCCGTTCTCAGACGGTTCAGCGAGTCGCCGTCGAAATTGCGGAGCGCGTTGATCAGCGTCTCCGCGCCCTGGCTGCTCGACGCCAGGCCGGCCAGGGCCGACAGCAGCCCGGGGACTGCGACGCCGGCCGCCGCCTTCGTTTTCTCTTCGCTCTCGCCGATCGACGAGCTCAGCTTATTGAGGATCGCGCCTGTCAACTGGTCTTTGATCATGTCGACGAAATTCATAGCTGACGCCTCCTGGATGGTGTCGATATCGGGTGGCGGACCGTCGAAATGAGGCTCAGAGCGCGCGCCCGGGATGTTTGCATCTCGCCGGTCGGGATTTCACTAGAATGGTCGAAAACGCACTCAAGTCAAGCAGGTAGTCGCCCGCCGCCGGGAAGTCTCCGTCGCCGGCCGACCTCGGCTGCCCGCCTCAAGAACCGACGAGACGGCTCTCGGCGAGCGATTCCTCGGCCAGACGGTGGATCGCGCGGAGGTCCAGTTTGCCGCTGCCGAGCATGGGGATCGCCGAAACCTTGACGAAGTGGTCGCGTTTCGGAATGAACAGATTGGGAAGGCCCGCTTCGCCGAGCTTGCGGAACGCGTCGTCGACCTGAGTCTCGTCGAGGGTGTGGAGCACGGCCAGCTTTTCGCCTTTCTTGGGGTCGCCCACGGCGGTCACGGCGAAGACCTGGGAGTCGGCGCCGACGGCGTCCAGCAGCGCCTGCTCGATCCGACCGTGGGGGACCATCTCGCCGCCGATCTTGGAGAACCGCGAGAGGCGGCCGGTGATCTTCAAGAACCCGTCCTCGCTCAACATGCCGAGGTCGCCGCTGTTGTACCAGCCGTCGTGAAACGCCTTCTGCGTGAGATCGTCGCGGCCGAGGTAGCCGGTCATGACGTTGGGGCCCTTGACGAGGATCAGCCCTTCCGTATCGGCGCCGAGCGGCTCGAAGGTCGCCGGCGAGACGATCTGGATCGAGACGCCGGGGAGCGGCTGGCCGACGAACCCGCGCTTCGAGCCCGGCTGGAACGTGCCGGCGGCGCGGTAGTCGAACGTGTTCACCGCCACCACGGGCGCGCACTCGGTCAGTCCGTATCCTTCCATCGGCCGCACGCCGAAGGCGTCCTCGAACGCCGTGTTCAGAGAATCGGGCAGTCGTTCGGCCCCGGCGAGCACCAGTCGGAGCGAACCGAACTGCGCCGGCGTGCAGCGACGCAGGTACAACTGAAGGAACGTGGGCGTGGCCATCAGGACCGTGACCGAGTACCGTTCGACCAGCGCGCCGACGCCGGCGGCGTCGAGCGGGTTGGGGTGGAACGCCGAGCCCATGCCGGTTCGAGCGGCGAACCAGAACATCGTGTAGCCGAACGAGTGGAAGAACGGCAGGATCGCGGCCAGGCGGTCGTTGGGCAGGACGCGGTACGCCTGGCGGATCGCCTCGATGTCGGCGACGATGTTGTAGTGCGAGAGCACCACCCCCTTGGGCTCGCCGGTGCTGCCGCTGCTGAAGATGATCGTCGCCGCGTCGTCGATCGAGGGGGCGCGGTCCGCGCCGGCGTACCGCTCCAGGATGCGGATCGGCGCCAGCGTCGCCAGGGCCAACGCCTTCAGCTTGTCGCCCCGGCCGAGGGCCGCCGATTCGTCCTCGGCGTAGATCAATTCGAGCCCTTCAGGGGCCTCGATCTTGGCCTTCTCAAGGAATTTCCGACTGGTGACGATCGATTTCAGCCCCGCCTGTCGGGCGGCCGACTCGACCCCGGCGCGGCCGGCCGTGAAGTTGAGGTTCACGGCGGTCTTGCCGGCCATCGACGCGGCCAGGTTGACGATCGCCCCTCCCATGGTGGCCGGCAGCATGATCCCGACGTTCGACTCCCCCTTCCACCGTTCTCGGAGCCGTCGCGCCATGGCCAGCGCGGCGACGAGCGTCTTGCCGTACGTGAGCGACGGCTTTTGAAGCTCGGCGAGGGCCAGCCTTCCTGAATTCCGCCGCGCCTGGCGGATGAACTCGTGGTGGAGCGGCCGCGCCTCGGACTTGCGCAGCTCCCGGGCGTGGGTGTCGAGTCCTCGAATCGCCTGCCGCATCTCGAAGAGCGACGCGGTCGAGGGCAGGGGGGCGCCGATGGAGACCGTGACCGGGAACGGAATCCGCTCGGGCAGCCTTCGCCCGCTCGACGGCGCGAACACGCTGCCGCTGATCCGGTCGAGATGAACCGGGATGATCGGCGCGTCGCGTCCCTTGACGATCCGCTGAAGCCCGCGCTGAAACGGCGCCATCAGCCCCGTCCGGGTGAGTTGGCCTTCGGGGAAGATGCAGACCAGTTCGCCCGCGTCGAGCGCCTTGCCGGCCTCGCGGAACGCCTCAAGGATCATCCTGGGGCCTTCGGTGGCGGTGATCGGAATCGCCCTCATGGCGCGAAGAATCGGGCCCAGCAGAGGCCGTCGGAAGTAATCGGCGTAGATCACGAACCGAACCGGCCGGTCGGTCGACGCCATGACGAACAGGCCGTCGACGAACGAGACGTGGTTGGGGACCAGCAGCCCCGGGCCCTCGCGAGGGATGTTCTCGCGACCGATCAGGCGGACCCGGTAAATCGTGTTCCCCAGCCCGACGATCACGAACCGGAGGAACGCCTCGGGGACGAGCGTCAACGCCCAGACGAAGCCGACGCCGAGCCCGACCGCCAGCGCCAGGAAGACCCCTCGGGCCGAAAGCTGGGCCTCGGCCAGCCCCAGCGCGAGCACCGAGCCGGCGAGCATCCCGGCGTAGACCAGGACGTTCGTCAAGGCGATCACCGCCCCCCGGCGGTCGGCCGGCGCGCGCCACTGGACCAAGGCGTTGAGCGGCACGAGCACCAGCCCGGCGAATAAGCCGAGGACGCCGAGCACCACCATCGTGCCGATCAGCCCCGGTCCCCAGGCGGAGAAGACCAAGGCGCTGGCCGCCATGCCGAACGCCCCCAGCGGGATCAGCCCGTACTCGACGTTCGCCGCCGACAGCCTGCCGGCCAGCAGGCAGCCGACGCCGATGCCGACCCCCAGGGCCGCCAGCGGCAGACCGGTCATCCAGTCGTCCAGCTTCAGGACGATCTTGGCGTAGGGAAGGACCGGCGCGGGGACCAGGCTGGCGATGCTCCAGACGATCACCTGGCCGATCACGGCCAGCCGCAGAACGCGGTCGCCGCGGATGGCCTCGTAGGCCATCCGCACCGTGGCGGCAAGCCCTCCCTCGGACCGCGCGGCGGGAACGTCGGGGATCGTCACGCTCGCCAAGATCCCCGCGACGGCGAAGACGACCAGGACGACCCCCGCCGCCCAGGGACGGCCATGGCTGAGCGAGAGCAGCACCCCGCCGCCGACGGTCCCGCCGATGATCGCCAGATTGGTCAGGGTTTCCAGGAAGCCGTTGCCCTTCGAGAGTTGGTCGTGGGGCAGAAGCTCCGGCAGGATGCCGTACTTGGCCGGGCTGAACAGGGCCGACTGGACGCCGAGCAGGGCCAGGACCGCGAGGGCCGACGTCCCGCCGGCCGGACGCCACCAGAGCAAGCCGGCGCCCAGGACCATCAGCGCCAGCTCGAACGCCTTCATCGAGACGATCACCGACTTCTTGCTGACGCGGTCGGCGAGAACCCCCGCGGGGAGCGAGATCGCCATGAGCGGAACCATCAACACGATCTGCGCGATCGCCGTCTGCCGTTGGCCCTCGGCCTCGCTGGCCGCCGCGGCCACCGCCAGCAAGATCACGAGCTGCTTCCAGGCGTTGTCGTTGAACGCGCCCAGGAACTGCGTCGTCAACAGTCCGCCCAGGGCGCGGAATCCCCCCGGCTTCTCCGGACCGACTGCTTCAATTCGAGGCTCTGCGACGGCGTTCATCGACGCGGCTCCTGGTTTCCGGTGTGCGAGGGAACGTCAAGCAGCCAGAGGATGCCCCACGGCCGGATTATGATCAAGTCCGGATCGGAAGTGACAGGGCCGGCCGAATTTCGAGCGATCCGGCCGCGTTGCGGTGTTTCGACGTCGGTCCCGGATCGCTACGCTGGGGTGGAGCAAGACGGGCGAAGTTGGAACGGAACTCGGGGATCACGGGTCTATGCGAGTGTTCATCACCGGCGGCGCCGGGTTCATCGGGTCGCACCTGGCCGACGCCTATCTGGAACGGGGCGACGAGGTCTTCATCCTCGACGACCTGTCGACCGGAAGCATCGACAACATCCGGCACCTCCGCGCGCACCCGCGGTTCCACTATACGATCGAGTCCGTCCACCACGCCCCCACGGTCGCCGAGTTGGTCGACCAGTGCGACGTCGTCTTCCACCTGGCGGCGGCGGTCGGCGTGAAGCTGATCGTCGAGAGCCCGGTGCGGACCATCGAAACCAACGTCCACGGCGCCGAGGTCGTTCTCGCCCAGGCCAACAAGAAGAAGAAGAAGGTGCTGCTCGCCTCCACCTCCGAGGTCTACGGACTGAGCGAGGACGTGCCGTTCCGCGAGGACGGCAACCTCGTCCTGGGCGCGACCAATAAGGGACGTTGGAGCTACGCCTGCTCGAAGGCGATCGACGAGTTCCTGGCGCTGGCCTACTGGCGCGAGCGCAAGCTCCCCACGGTCCTGGTCCGGCTGTTCAATACGGTAGGGCCGCGGCAGACGGGGCAGTACGGCATGGTCGTGCCGACGTTCGTCAAGCAGGCGCTCACCGGCCGGCCGATCACCATCCACGGCGACGGGTCGCAGTCGCGCTGCTTCACCGACGTGGGGGACGTGGTTTCGGCCTTGATCGGCCTGATGGACCACCCGGGCGCGGTCGGCGAGGTCTTCAACGTCGGCTCGACCGAGGAGGTCACGATCCAGCGATTGGCCGAGCGGGTCCGGAGCCTGGTCGGCTCGGGCTCCGAGATCGTCCACGTTCCCTACGAGACGGCCTACGGGGAGGGGTTTGAGGACATGCCCCGTCGGGTTCCCTGCCTCGACAAGATCCACGACCTGATCGGATACCAGCCGAGGAAGTCGCTCGACCAGATCCTCGCCGGCGTGATCGACTTCTTCCGCGACGCGCCGACGTCCTCGACCCGTTCCGAGCCGCTGCCGGAGTAAGGCCGCCTCACGAACCGACCGCGACGGCGGCAGGTACAATACCAGCCCGACGCGCAAGCGAGGGTAGGATTCATCCAGCCCGCGCCGAAGCGGAACGATCGTCCCGAGACGATCCCCTCGCTTGCGCGTCGGGCTGGTATTACGAGACTGACGACGTCGGAAAATGTCCCCCGACCCGAGCTGCCATCGCCAAGGTCTTTCGCAAGGTCCGCCCGACCGGCACAATGGATGCAGACGGCGGGGCGAGGCGGTCGCCGAGGCCGATCGCGGCTTGCGTCGCGCCGACGAAGGTCTTACAACGTGTCGAACGCGCCGCGCGTGGGCTCCAGTCCAGCATGAGTGCGAGATCCATTTAGACTTGGTAGAGAGGATCGGATGAGCGATCAGAATCTGGCCGCGTGCACCCGCTCGGCCCTCGACGCTGGCGAAGGCATCCTGCGACTGGCCCCCACCTGGGTCCCCCGATCGTTCTTGATGCCGGGCGCCCGGCTCAAGCTGGCTCGGCAGGACCTGTACGCCCTGGGGACGCACCGGGGGGGGATCGACGAACGCTGGTTCTCCTCCACGACGGTCGCCGCCAACGAAAACGCGGCCCACGACGAGGGCCTGAGTTACGTCGTCCACGACGGAGGGAAGTGCACCCTCAAGGACGCGATCGGTTGCAACGGCGCCGAGATGATCGGTTCCAAAATGTGGGACAAGTACAAGCGCTGGCCGGTCTACAGCAAGTTCTTCGACAACCTCGGGCCGATTCCCCACCACATGCATCAGAGCCAGAAGCAGGCCGAGTTGCTCGGTCTGGAAGGCAAGCCCGAGAGCTATTATTTCCCTCCCCAGCTCAACTGGACCGGCAACAACTTCCCCTACACGTTCTTCGGTCTTGAGCCGGGGACGAAGAAGGAAGACCTCCGCAAGTGCCTTGAGCGGTGGAACGAGGGGGACAACGGCATCCTCGACCTCTCCAAGGCGTATCGCTTGAAGCCCGGCACCGGCTGGCTCGTCTCCCCCGACGTGCTCCACGCGCCGGGATCGCTGGTGACGTACGAGCCGCAGTGGGGCTCGGACGTCTTCGGCATGTACCAGTCGCTGGTCGAAGGCCGACGCGTCCCCTGGGAACTGCTGGTCAAGGACGTCCCCGAGCAGTACCACCACGACCTCGACTATCTGGTCGAGCAGCTCGACTGGGAGAAGAACGTCGACCCCGAGTTCAAGAACAACAACTACCTGGAGCCGATCGTCCGCACCGGCGGCGAGAACGAAGGCTACGTCGACAAGTGGATCGTCTACGGCACGGTCGACGGCCAGCAGTTGTTCTCCGCCTGCGAGCTGACGGTCCTCCCCGGCAAGTCGGCGACGATCAAAGATCCCGGCGCGTCCGGCCTGATCGTCACGCAAGGGAGCGGCGTCATCGGCAGGCTCGACGTCGACAGCCCCAACTTCATCCGCTTCGGCGAGGTGACGAAGGACGAGGTCTTCATCACCCACAAGCGGGCCAACGAGGGCGTGACGTTCAAAAACACCGGCGCCGAGCCGTTCGTCAGCCTCCGCTACTTCGGCCCCGACACCCATCCCGACCTCCCCAAGGTGGGGGACCACCGGAAGTCGGGCTGAAGGTCGTTTTGTGTTGTGTTAGCAGTTCGTAAGCCCCCATTGGGTGGCACGGGTTCGTACTCGACGCCGTGACCGCGAGCCATAGCCTGACGCACGGGGTCGAGTACGAACCCGTGCCACCCAATGGGTCGTTCTCAGGTGATTCTACGAAGCGTAGGCGCCGCTCGCCGTACACGAGTCGTCGGTTCCAAGTGGATGGGCCATTACATTGAGATGGGGCCGCATAAGCGTTTGACTCCCCAACTCAGAACCCAGCCTGAGACTCTTCGCCATGCGCCAGCCAGCCTGGTACGAGCCGGACGATTTCGATGAGGAGTTCGACGGCGACGACTACCGAGCCGGCCTCAAGTCGGCGCTCTCGCCGGGCGAGGAGTTGCTCTGGTCGGCGCGTCCGGGCTTGCCTCGGGCCCGCAAGGTCGCGGTGGTCCCCTCGCTCTTCGTGCTCGTCCTCACGAGCCTCTCGGGGGTCGCGCTCGCGGCGATGCTGGGGATCTTCGAGCAGCCCGTCGCCAGCCCGTTCGTGCTGATCACGGCGTTGTGCCTGGCGCCGGCCGTCCTGGGAGGGTTCATCGTCTTCGACCTGACCGGCCGGACCATCTCCTGGATTCGCGCGCGATTGCGGCTCGCCCGGACGATCTACGCGGTGACCGACCAGCGCGCGATCATCGCCCGGGCCGGCGCGACGGGCGGCGACCTGCAATTGTTCTCGTTCCTGCCCGGCATGCTCGACGGCACGACCCGGTTCGAGTACGCCGACGGCTCGGGCGACGTCTACTTCGAGGGTCTTGGCAGGCTCTCGCGCGGACCCGTCGGGTTCTTCGGAATTCGGGCCGTCCGCCACGTCGACGACCTGGTCCGCAAAACGCTGATCGACCCGTTCCCGCATTGGTGATGATCAACGATTGACGATGTTATCCCCCCGAACCTGATACCCGAGGTGGACCTGATGACCGCGAGCCATACGCATAACTTCCCCAAGCTGCACAACGCGGCCTGGCCCGGCGTGGTCGGCAAGGGGAGCGACGACGGCGATCCGTGCATCGACCTCGACACGATGCTCGACCTGACCGCCGCGGCGGACGTCGACGGCGTCAAGTTCGACGGCTTCGACCTGTTCCTGTTCGCGCCTCATATCGACATCGACTCCGACGACGACGCGATCAAGGTGCTGGCCGAAAAGGCTTCGAAGCGCGGGCTGGCCATCGGCTCGGTCGTCGCGCCGGTCTGGCCGCCGACCGGCGGCGGCTCGGCGATGGACGAGGGCGAAGGCCGCAAGAAGTTCCTCGACCAGGTGCGGAAGGGTTGTCGGATCGCCAGGCGGCTTCGCGAACTGGGCGTGCGCCCCCACGGCGTCGTCCGGATGGACTCGGCGACCAGCCCCGCCGACTGGGCGGCCGACCCCGAGGGGAACCAGGCGAAGATCGCCGAGACCTTCAAGCAGGCCGGCGCGATCGCCAAGGACCACGGCGAGAAGCTCGCCGCCGAGGGGGAGATCTGCTGGGGCGGGATGCATTCGTGGCGGCGGATGGTCGACCTGCTGGAGCGCGTCGGCGAGCCAGACCTCGTCGGCTTCCAGGCCGACATGGCCCACACGCTGCTGTACACCCTCGGCGAGAACGCCCCCGAGGACCGCATGCTGCCGGAGAACTTCGACTGGAAGAACCGCGACGCCCTCGACGACGCGCTCCGCACCTTGACCAACGCCCTGCGCCCCTGGACGCTCGACTTCCACGTCGCCCAGAACGACGCGACGGTCTTCGGCTCGGGCTCGCACGACCACACCGGCCGGCACTGCCTGGCCAACGACCCCAACGGCAAGCTCGACATCCCCCACCACGCCGGGTTCTGGCTCCGCGACGGCTCGGGCCGGCTCACCAAGGCGTTCAAACACATCTGCTGGGACGGCTGCATGTTCCCCAACGAGGTGATGATGCGTCCCGAGACCTGGCATAACGTCCTGGGCGCGATGATCGCCGTCCGAGACGCCCACGGCTGGACCGAATAATCAAGACGAGTGAACACGCGAAGATCAACAGAATCAACAGGTGAGATCATGGCGCAGAAAAAACCGCTGAACATTGGACTGATCGGCTACGGCTTCATGGGCCGGACCCACTCGAACGCGTACAAGCGCGTGAACGACTTCTTCGACCTGGAATACCGGCCGGTGCTCAAGGCGGTCTGCGGTCGCGATCCGGCCGGCGTGAAGGCGTTCGCCGACAACTGGGGGTACGAGTCGGTCGAGTCCGACTGGCGGAAGCTGATCGAGCGCAAGGATATCGACGCGGTCGACATCTGCACGCCCAACAACACGCACGCCGAGATCGCGATCGCCGCGGCCCAGGCCGGCAAGGCGATCCTCTGCGAGAAGCCGCTGGCGATGGACCTGGTGCAGGGTCAGGCGATGGTCGACGCCGTCGAGAAGGCCGGCGTCCTCAACACCGTCTGGTACAACTACCGGCGCGTGCCCGCGGTCTCGCTGGCCAAGAAGCTGATCGACGAGGGGCGGCTGGGGCGGATCTTCCACTACCGGGCCGAGTTCCTCCAGGACTGGACCATCTCGGCCGAGCTTCCCCAGGGGGGCGCGGGGCTTTGGCGGCTGGACGCCGCCGCGGCCGGCTCGGGCGTCACGGGCGACCTGCTGGCCCACTGCATCGACACGGCCCTCTGGCTGAACGGCGCGATCAACACGGTCTCGGCGATGACCGAGACGTTCGTCAAGGAGCGCAAGCACAACCTGACCGGCAAGGTGGAGCCGGTTGGCATCGACGACGCCTGCGCGTTCCTCTGTCGGTTCGACAACGGCTCGCTCGGGCTGTTCGAGTCGACCCGCTACGCGCGCGGCCACAAGGCGCTTTACACGTTCGAGATCAACGGCGAGAAGGCGTCGATCAAGTGGGACCTTCACGACCTGCATCGGCTGGAATACTTCGACCACGCCGACGACTCGTTGATCCGAGGCTGGCACGCGGTCCACGTCACCGACGGCGACATGCCGTACATGAAGCACTGGTGGGTTCCGGGGCTTCAGATCGGCTATGAGCACACGTTCGTGCATCAGGCGGCCGACTTCCTGGAGAACTTCGCGAGCGGCAGGTCGACCGCGCCGACGTTCCGCGACGCCCTGGTCACGCAGGCCGTCTGCGACGCCGTGCTCGACTCGGCCGAACACAAGAAGTGGGAGACGGTCGTGCCGGTCTGAGCCCGACTCGCAACGAATCATTCAAGGATCAACACGCATGAAAATCGGCATGAACCTGCTGCTCTGGACCGACCACGTCGGCGAGGCCCACGACGGGGTGCTGGAGACGATCAAGGAACTCGGCTACGACGCCGTCGAGGTCCCGATCTTCAACACGACCGACCTGAAGGACTACGCCCGGCTGGGCGGTCGGTTGCGGAGCCTGGGGCTCTCGGCGACCGCCGTGACCGTGATGGGGGCGGAGACCAACCCGATCTCGCCCGACGCCGGGATTCGGGCCGCGGCCGTCGCCTACCTCGACCGAGTCCTCGAATGCGGCGAGCAGTTCGGTTGTGAAGTCCTCTGCGGCCCGCTCCATTCGGCCATCGGCGTCTTCTCCGGGACCGGGCCGACCGAGACCGAGTTCCAGCACGGCGTCGAGACGCTCCAGGAGGCCGCGCGGAAGGCCGAGGCGCGGGGGATCAAGCTGGCGGTCGAATACCTCAACCGGTTCGAGAACTACTTCCTGACGACCGCCGCCCAGACCTCGCGGTTCATCAAGGCGGTGAACCATCCCTCCTGCAAAATGATGTACGACAGCTTCCACGCGCACATCGAGGAGAAGGACCAGGCGAAGGCGATCGCCTCGTGCGCCGATGAGACGATCCACGTCCATATATCCGAAAACGACCGCGGCACGCCGGGCACCGGCCAGGTGGATTGGGAGTCGTTCTACGGCGGCCTCAAGAAGTCCGGCTACGACGGCTACCTGACGATCGAGGCGTTCGGCACGGCGTTGCCGGCCCTCGCCGCCGCGACCCGCGTCTGGCGCGACCTGTTCCCCGACGCCACGGGCCTCTGCCGCGAGGGGCTGGCCTTCATCAAGGAGAGCATTCGGTAGTCGGAGTGAAGGCCTAATTCCCTTCTCCCCCCGGGAGAAGGTGCCCGAAGGGCGGATGAGGGTCGTCGGGATCGCCAGGGATTTCGGGTGGAGGGTCGTGGGACCGTCATGCACATCGAAGCGCCACGACCCTCATCCGGCCTTGCCGGCCACCTTCTCTTTGGGGGAGAAGGGTGATCGCCCTGGCTCATCGCCGCGAGGAACATCCCGAATGCCCGTGACGCCCGTGACGTACCTGACGCTCTCGGCCATGATCACCCCCGCGCTGCTCATGACGGCGACGGGGTCGTTGATCATTTCGACCTCGAACCGGATGTCGCGGATCGTCGATCGGATTCGCGTGCTCAATCGCGAGGCCGACGCGTTGGGCCGAGGGGCGACGGACCTCGACTTCCTCGACGACCGTCTGGAGCACCTCGCGGACCAGCTCGATCGGATGATGCTCCGCAACGACCTGATCCGGCTGGCGCTGACGGTGCTTTACCTGGCGATGTCGATGTTCGTGGGCACGAGCTTGACGATGGCCGTGGACGCGCTGATCGGGAACTATCTCATCGCCCTGCCGACGACCCTGGCGATCCTGGGCGTGAGCCTGATGCTCGCCGCCTGCGTGCTGTTGACTCGCGAGGCGCGGGTGGCGTTGCGGAACAACCGGGACGAGATCCTGTTCTACCAGGGACTTTGCAAGCGTCGCGCCCGCCGGCCGGCGCCGGATGATCCGACGCCGGGCGGTTGACCTTCGCGGTCGTCAGACGCCGACCTTCTTGCTGGAGCGCTCGGAGCGCTTGCGGCCTTCCTCGCTGAGGACCTTCTTGCGGAGGCGGATCTTCGACGGGGTGATCTCGACCAGCTCGTCG
>CALCIC010000149.1 GCA_937907405.1 uncultured Isosphaeraceae bacterium
GATCGGTTCGCCGCTGATCGGCATGATCAACCTCCGCAAGTTCGACCTGATCCCCGGCGGCACGGTCAACGTCACCGCCGGCATCGGCACGCTGGGCCTCCGGTCGGCCGGTCCGGGCTCGCAGATCCAGCTTCGCGAGCTCCCCGAGCAGACGACGACGACCACGACCACCGCGGGCAACACCACGATCACGACGACCAGGACCGGCACGACCACGTCGGGCCCGCTCGCGACCACGATCAACAACATCAGCAATCAATACATCAGCAACGCCTTCCTCGTCCAGACGCTCGCGGGGTCCGACGGCGAGTTCCTTTCGGCGGGCAACCTGCTGCTCACGTCCACCGACGGAGCGCCGGGGCCGCCGCCGGCGCCTCCGGGGGTGGTCGTGGCGATCGACCACGTCAACGGCGCCACTCCGGCGCCCGACCTGCTGACCGACCCGCGGATCTTCGGCTACGACCCGGCCACCGGCCAGGTCCTCCGGTTCCAGCTCGACCTTGTCAACGGCGCCGGCGTGGTCGACACGGCGTTCGCGCCGATCGCGGTCCCCGGTTCGCCGGCCGACGTGGGCGTCGCGCTCGGCCGCGACAACGAGCGGCTGGTCCTGCTGGTCGACACGGGGACGACCGTCTCGGTCTACGACGCCGCCTATGGGACCGGCCTGGGCTCGTTCAGCGTGCCGGCCGGCTTCAGCTCGATCGGCTCGACCGACGCCGTGACTGTGATCGGCGACACGACCACGAACCAACTGCAAATGCTCGACGTCAACGCCAGCCTGGCCGCCGGGACGGTCGTCGAGCCGGTGGGCGACCCGGCCTTGTACACGCCTCCGGCCGGGCTCTCGCTGCTGGGGGGGATCACCGGGCTGCCAGGGTCGAACCAGGTCTATACGTCGGTCGCCGCGACGTTCAACACCCTGCAACCGCTCGAAAACCAGCTCGGCTTTCTGAATGTGGCGACGACCGGTTCGAGGTCGCTCGCCAACGGGAGCCTGGATCTGTTCTACAGGTTCAGCACGACGCAGCAGAAGGCGTTCGTCAGGAACGGCGTCTATACGACGATCCCGACTGGCAACCCCGATCAGACGGCCGTCTCGCTGGGGAGCGTCGACCGCAGCCTGGCCGTCAATACGGAGGGGACGAACAGCTCGGGCGCCGCGGTCCCGAACACGGTGCGGCTCTACGGGCAGATCAGCTTCGTCAGTCGCGGCTCGATCGTGCTCGACTACCCGAACCAACTCTCCGACCTGAGCGAGAGCTTCCGTCCCGATCTCGCCGGCAACGTCGTGATCGACGTCCAGGGGAACGTGCAATCGATCAAGGGGACCACCGCCGACGGCCTGGTCGTCAACAACGCCGGCAACCTCAACCTGGTCGCGTTCACGCGGATGTCGAACTCGACGATCGTCGGCGAACCGGTCTCCCACATCCGCATCCCGAAGCGCACCAACGTCACGGTCTACTCGACCGCCCGCACCGTCGGCGGCCGCAACGGCGTGACCTTCGTCCCCGGCCTCCAGCAGATCGGCCCCCTCTCCCACACCCGCGACCGGCCCGAGGCCTGAGCCTGGCTTCGGATCTCCCGGCGAGCGGCCGACGCAAACCCGCTCGCCGGGCATCCGTGATACAAGCCCGAAGCGCCAGCGAGTGAATTCACTCGCGAACGTCGTCGGGGTGGGCGTCAGACGTCGGAACGATTCACTCGCTGGCGCTTCGGGCTTGAATGACGGTCGTCTCGCAGGCCCCGCTCACGGCCCTTCGGCTCGCAGCGTGTACGAGAACGCCCCCAGCAGGGCGCCTCGTTCGCCGCCGTGGCAGGGGAGGCACTGCTTGAAGCTTCGCACCGCGCCGAGCATCCGAACGCCCTCGTCCCCTTGGGTCGCGATCAGGTCTTCTCCCCGCCGCAAGGCGTCCAGGCCGTAGCTCTCGAATCGGTCCAGCGGTCGGGTCGGCAAGCTGTGGACGCGGTCCATCCTGGGCAGGTGGGACGACTCGTAGACCTCGGGCTCGTCGTGCAACAGCAGGCTCACCAGTTCGAGGGTCTGGACCTTCCACTGCTTCGTCGGCCCGGGGACCGCGCTGAACCGGTGCGTCTCGAACCCCGCCACATGCCGGCCGTCCTTGAAGTAGCCGAAGCCCCGGGGATTGACGAAGTCCAGGATGCTGGCATCGAGCAGGCCGTCCAGCGGCGCCTCGTCGTCGTCGGCCAGCCGCCCCAACTCGCCGGGCGACCACGTCGAGGCGAACCGAGAACCCGGTTGGAGAGGGACCGGATCCCTCCGACGATTCACGGCCAGGCCCGACTCCGAGGGATACATCATCCGCGTGACGCCGAACCCCGGGCTGTTGATGAACAACGAAACCGTCTGCTCGTGCAATCTCTCGAGCTGGAATTCGCGATAGCTGCTCCAGTGGTAGGGAGCCCACCCTTCCAATCGATCGAGCCGTTCGGACGAGGCGGTTGTCAGCGGGACGCCGTCCGGGACGGCTTGAGAGATCGGCAGTCGGCTTTCCATGGACTCGTACGGGTAGAGCGCGCGGAGCCGCGCGTACTCGCGATCGGACTGATAGACCAGGAAACCCGACAGCCCGTAGGCGATCAAAGTTGCCCCGATCGAGAGCTTCAGGAAGAACGAAGGGCCGCGCCCCGTCGCGTACCGGACGGCGACGGATGCGCAGAGCAGGAGGCTCTGAAGGGCCAGAGGGGGCGAGATGCACATCAGAAAGAATGGCATGATCAAAGCAGCGAGGCTGATGCCGACGATCGGCGCGCCCGGTTCTCTTGATCGTCGGGCGATCCAGTTGGCGGCCAGCAACAAGAGCATCGTCAGGATCAACGAAATGTAGAGCATCGACTCGTCTCCCGCCCGAAGGTTTGAGAGATGGGGGCTTGCACGTCCCGGCTTATTATCACAATCGTATCAGTGGGGCGTGGCGCATTCCATGAGGGGGGGCCGTGTCGGGAGCATCGGTTCGGCTCGGGGGCGAGGGGCGTGGACATGACGGTTTCGGAGGGGGTGGGCGGCACGTTGGAGATGATCCGCCACGGCCGGACGGAGCGGGTGATCGAGCTCCACGGCGCCGACCTGCACATCGGCCGACATCCTCGGGTGGGGGTCTCGCTCGATCATCCCAAGGTCTCGCTGTACCACGCCCGGATCGAGCGGCGGTTCGACGGCAGCTATCGGGTCGTCGACCTGATGAGCAAGAACGCGACGCTGGTCGACGGGGTCAGGATCAAGCCGTTCGAGCCGGTCGGCATCCACGAGGGGACCTGCATCCGGATCGTCGATTACGAGTTCGTGTTCCATGAGCCGACCGCCCGGGTCGTCGGGCCGGGCGAACCGAGCCGGTCGACGGTCCTGGGCTCGCGCGCGGGCCTTAGCTCGGGTCTCTTCGTCGCGCGGTCGGCGCAGCCGGCCGAGGCGCTGCGGGCGGTGCTGGA
>CALCIC010000150.1 GCA_937907405.1 uncultured Isosphaeraceae bacterium
CTCTTTCCCTACACGACGCTCTTCCGATCTCGGTTCAAACGCCTCGAACTCGTGTCCGCAGGCGTCGCAGATGTAGTCGTACGTCGGCATCGATGGTTCCTTCTTCCGGATCGTCTCGCCTTGCTTTGCCTTGCCTTGCCGGCCGGCTTGCGCGCCGGCGGTTTCGTTTCGTCAGGGTTTCGTCGAGACGCCGACCTTGCTGGGCCTGAGCACGCGGTCGTGGATCTTGTATCCCTTGTTGATCTCGGCGACGACGGTCCCTTCGGGGTGGTCGGCCGACGGCTGCTGCATCAGGGCGTCGTGAAGGTTGGGGTCGAACGGTTGGCCGAGCGCCTCGATCGGCTCGACGCCGTACTTCGCCAGGGTCGCGAGGAACTGCTTGTGGACGATGTCGAGGCCCTCCCCGATCGCCTCGCCGGCCGTCGTCCGCATCGCGTCGGCGGCTCGATGGAGGTTGTCGATCACGTCGAGCAGGTCGTGGGCCAGATTGCCGACGGCGTAGAGCCGGTCGACCTCGGCCTGTTGCTTGGATCGCTTCTGATAATTGACGAACTCGGCCCGGGTGCGCAAAAGCTGGTCGCGGGCGTCGTCCCGTTCCTTCTCCAGGTCGGCGATCGTTTCTTGGTTGGCCGCCGCGGCCGGCTCGGCTTCGCCGGCGCCCGGTTCGGCGAGCGGATCGCCGTGGCCGTGATGCTTCTTATGGTGTTCGTCGTGGTGCTTCTTCGATTCGGACATGCTGAGTTAGTCTCCTGGCTTACGGCCCTGGGGGGGGGCTGGATCGGGATCGGCGGCGACGAGCGTACGCGAGGGACCGCGTCAGGTCTCGTCGGCTTCGTCGTCGGGTTCGGCTTCCTCGGTGAAGTAGTCGCGGAGCTTCTCGAAGAAACTCTTGCGCCGAGGATTGACTTGTTCGTGTTCGAGTTCCGCGAATTCGCGAAGGATCTCTTCCTGGCGGGGAGACAGGTTCCGCGGGGTTTCGACGACGACCTCGACGAGTTCGTCGCCGCGCCCCCGGCCGCTGATGTCGGGCATGCCGCGGCCCTTGATTCGGACGACCTCGCCGCTCTGGGTGCCGCGCGGGACGGTCATCCGGTCGGGGCCGTCGAGGGTGGGGACTTCGACCTCGGCGCCGAGGGTGGCCTGCGCGAAGCTGATGGGGACCTGGCAGAACAGGTCGTTCCGCCGTCGCTCGAAAAACGGATGCTTGCGGACCATGACCTGGATCTGCAAGTTGCCTCGGGACGCGCCGACGTCGCCGAGTTCGCCCTGCCCGCGAAGCTGGAGCCGCATGCCGCTCTCGACGCCTGGGGGGACGTCGACCTGAAGCTTGACGGTCTGGGGGACGCGCCCCGCGCCCCGACAGCCGGGGCAGGGGTCGGTGATCCGGACCCCCTCGCCGCCGCACGCCGGGCAGGTCGTCGCGACCTGGAAGAACCCGCGGGCCTGCACTACCTGGCCGCGACCGCCGCAGTAGTTGCAGGTGGTCGCGACGGTCCCCTTCTTCGCGCCCGAGCCCTTGCACTCGCCGCAGAACTCCTGGCGGTTGACCTCGATGGACCGGCTGGTTCCTCGGGCGGCCTCGGTCAGCTCGATTTCGAGCCGCATGAGCAGGTCGGGGCCGGGCCTGGGGCCCCGCCGCCGCTCGCCGAACAGGTCGCCGAACAGGCCGCCGCTGAAAATGTCGCCGAACGCCGACATGATGTCGTCGGTCGACCGGAAGTCGTGGAACGCCGACCCCTCGATGCCGGCGTGGCCGTAGCGGTCGTACCGCTGCCGCTTGGCGGCGTCGCTGATGACGTCGTAGGCCTCGGCGGCCTCGCGGAACCTCTTCTCGGCCTCCTTGTCCCCCGGATTCCGGTCCGGATGGTACTTGAGCGCCAACTGCCGGTAGGCCTTTTTGACGTCGTCGGCCGAGGCGTCGCGAGCGACGCCGAGCACCTCGTAAAGATCACGCTTGGTTGTAGCCATCGGCACGGCGTCTCAGTTCAACGAAACAAGTGACGGAAAAAACCGCGTGACTCGGGGCGATGCGTCGTCACGGAGCGGCGGGGACCGGATGGTCGAACTCGTAACTCACGAACGAGGCCGTTTTCTCTCCCGAGGCGAGGGGGTGGCGGCGTCCCCGCAGTCGATGAAAGCCCTGGCTTTCGAAATATTCGGCCGTTCCACTACGATACCGAAAATCGATTTCCCGCGTACGCGTATGCGAACCGGCGGCGGAAATTGGCTTCGTTCGCGCCGAACCCAAGCACGGCCGCGTCTTCGTCGCGATTGGCTTCGGTCGTCTCATTTTCGGGGCCCCGCCGCAACGGCCACGCCCCCGGCCTGTGTCGATCAACCACTCAAGCCGCCGGCCGCGATTGGGTTCGTTCGCGCCGCGGGGCCTGCCGGTTCGTCGGCCGCAAGGCATTTCAGAAAGACGATTTGCGCTCGCGGCACGGTTTGGGTTCGTTCGCACCGAAAGCTCGGGTCCTCGGCCGCCGGCTGGTCCCGAGCGATCCTCGAACACGCCGAACGTCACCGGTGCCGTCCCCAGCGGATTGGCTTCGTTTGCGCAGTTTCGCGGCCTGCCCGAAGCCCGCGACGCCGTCGCCGGTTGGGTTCGTTCGGGCGGATTCTCAGTGGCGCGGGGGACGTGCGCTCGCATTCGACACCTGCTCGTTTGTCAGCTTCCTTCGACGAGGGCGGCGCGTAGCTGGCGCCCCAGCCTAAGTTTACCCCATGGCGGCCGAGTTATGAAAAACGGCCGCTCGAATCGCCTGGGTGAGTTGATGGCGGCTTGGGTTTCGCTCTCATGTTTGGGTCGAGTTCCGCCTGGGAAAGCTCGCCGCCGGCGCCGCCGCGGGTCGTGTCGAATCACGGCGGCGGCAAGCCGCCGCGCTCCGAAGAGCCGATCGACCTTGGAGAGCCGGGACAACGAACCGGGGCTGGGGACGCCGGATGAACCAGACGTCCCCAGCCCCGGCGGAGTCCGACGGTTTCTCAGCGCATCGAGCCTTCGACGCGGGGGGCGTTTTCCTTCTCGTCGTCCTTGATGTTGGTGATCATGGCCTCGGTCGTGAGCATCAGGCCGGCGATCGAGGCGGCGTTCTGCAGCGCGGTGCGGGTGACCTTGGTGGGGTCGATGACGCCGGCCTTGAACATGTCGACGAACTCGCCGGTGTTGGCGTTGAAGCCGACGGCGCCCTTGCTCGACTTGACCTCGTCAGCGATCACGCCGCCGTCGTGTCCGGAGTTGGACGCGATGTGGCGGGCGGGCTCCTCAAGGCCGCGGAGCACGATGGCCGCGCCCAGCTTCTCGTCGCCTTCGAGCTTGGCGAGGAGCTTCTCGACGGCCGGGATGGTGCGGATGAGCGCGGTGCCGCCGCCGGGGACGATCCCTTCCTCGGCCGCCGCGCGGGTGGCGTGGAGGGCGTCCTCGATGCGGGCCTTGGTCTGCTTCATGTCGGCTTCGGTCGGAGCGCCGACGCGGATCAGGGCGACGCCCCCGGAGAGCTTGGCGAGCCGCTCCTGGAACTTCTCCTTGTCGTATTCGCTGTCGGTCTCCTCGATCTGGCGGCGGAGCTGGTCGATCCGACGCTGGATCTCCTCGCGCTTGCCCGCGCCCTGGATCAGCGTGGTGTGGTCCTTGTCGACCTTGACCTGCTTGACCCGGCCGAGCTGTTCGAGCTCGACGCTCTCCAGCTTGATGCCCAGGTCCTCGCTGATCACGGTGCCGCCGGTGAGCACGGCCATGTCGCCGAGCATCGCCTTGCGACGGTCGCCGAACCCCGGCGCCTTGACCGCGGCGATGTTGAGCACGCCCCGGAGCTTGTTGACCACGAGCGCGGCGAGCGCCTCGCCGTCGACGTCCTCGGCGATGATCAACAGCGGCTTGCCCGACTGCGCGACCTTCTCAAGCAGCGGGATCATCTCGCGGAGGCCGCTGATCTTCTTCTCGTGAAGCAGGATCAGCGCGTCCTCGAAGACGACCTCCATCGTGGTCGGCGAGGTCACGAAGTAGGGGCTCAGGTAGCCCTTGTCGAACTGCATGCCCTCGACGAATTCGAGGGAGGTCGAGGCGGTCTTGCCTTCCTCGACGGTGATCACGCCGTCGCGGCCGACCTTCTCGACCGCGTCGGCCAGCATGGCGCCGACCTCGGAGTCGTTGTTGGCCGAGATCGCGCCCACCTGGGCGATCTCTTCCTTCTTCGAGACCGGGCGCGAGAGCTTGTCCTGAAGCTCGGCGACGGCCGCCTCGACGGCCTTCTCGATGCCCCGGCGGATCGCCGTCGGGCTGGCGCCGGAGGTCACGTACTTGAGACCTTCGCGATACAGCGCGCGGGCCAGGATGGTCGCCGTCGTGGTGCCGTCGCCGGCCACGTCGGAGGTCTTCGAGGCCACCACGTTGACGAGCTTGGCGCCCATGTTCTCGAACGGGTCCTTGAGCTCGATCTCCTTGGAGACCGTGACGCCGTCCTTGGTCACGAGCGGACCGCCGAAGGACTTACTGAGGATCACGTTCCGGCCGGTCGGCCCGAGGGTCGAACCCACGGCCTTGGCCAGAGTGTCGACGCCCTCGAGCATTTTGCGGCGGGCGGCGTCGGAGAAGAGCAGTTGCTTAGCCACGAAGTTGGGCTCCTCGAACGAAGGGATGGATCAAAACCGACGGAACAGCCCGCTCACTTGACGATCTTGGCCAGGATGTCGGACTCGCGAAGGATCTTGATCTCCTCGCCGTCGACCTTGATCTCGGTCCCGGAGTACTTGCCGAAGAGGACCTCGTCCCCCGCGACCACGCCGATCGGGCTCCGCTCGCCCGAATCCAAAAGCTTGCCGGGGCCCACCGCGAGGACCTTGCCGCGCTGCGGCTTCTCCTTGGCGGTGTCCGGGAGCACGATGCCGCCGGCCGTCTTCTCCTCGGCCTCGATCTGCTGAATCACGACGCGGTCTTCCAAAGGCTTGATTGCGAGCTTGGCCATTGCCGATCGTCCTTCTCTTCTGACTGTGGAAAGTATTGAAAACCTGGTTCGTATGCGAGAGGCCGGCGCTTGAACGCGCGGCGCGAGATTTCGTGAGGTCGGTCCCATGTCCTCTTGTGGAGTGCGGCGGCTTGCCGCCGCGCCTCATACGCGGCCCATGCGGGGGCAAGCCACCGCACTCCAAAGGGATACCGGCCCCTTGCTCAAGCGGCGGTCGGGGTTACATCATGCCCATGCCGCCCATACCGCCCATTCCTCCCATGCCACCCATTCCGCCCATGCCTTCCATGCCGCCGCCATGATGATCGTCGTGGCCGCCGCCGGCTTCCTTCTTCTTCGGGGGCTCGGCGATCATGGCTTCGGTGGTGAGCAGGAGGCCGGAGACGGAGGCCGCGTTCTGCAGCGCGGTGCGGGTGACCTTGGTGGGGTCGACGATGCCGGCGGCGAGCATGTCGCCCCAGGTGTTGTTCTCGGCGTTGTAGCCGAACTTGGGGTCGTCGCTCTTCTTGATCCGGTTGACGACGACGGCGCCGTCGAGGCCGGCGTTCTCGGCGATGTAGCGGGCGGGCTTCTCGACGGCCCGGCGGATGATGTCGACGCCGAACTGCTCGTCGCCGTCGAGCTTGAGGCCGTCGAGGGCCTTGGAGGCGCGGATCAGGGCGGAGCCGCCGCCGGGGACGACGCCTTCCTCAATGGCCGCGCGGGTGGCGTGGAGCGCGTCCTCGACCAGCGCCTTGCGCTCTTTCATCTCGGTCTCGGTCGCGGCGCCGACGTTGATCTGGGCGATGCCGCCGGCGAGCTTGGCGAGCCGCTCCTGGAGCTTCTCCTTGTCGTACTCGCTGTCGGTCGTGCCGATCTCGCGGCGGATCGCGTCGGCCCGGCCCTTGATGGCCTCGGACTTGCCGGCGCCTTCGACGATCGTGGTGTTCTCGCTGCTGATCGTGATCTTCTTGGCCCGGCCCAGGTCGGCCAGCTCGACGCCGTCGAGCTCGATGCCCAGGTCCTTGAACACGGCCTTGCCGCCGGTCAGGACGGCGATGTCTTCGAGCATGGCCTTGCGGCGGTCGCCGTAACCCGGCGCCTTGACCGCGGCGACCTTGAGGATGCCGCGGAGCTTGTTGACGACCAGGGTCGCCAGCGCCTCGCCCTCGACGTCCTCGGCGATGATCAGCAGCGGCTTGTTGGCCTTGGCGATCTTCTCAAGCAGCGGGATCAGCTTGGTCGGCGAGCTGATCTTCTCCTCGTGGATCAGGAGGAAGACGTCTTCGAGGACGACTTCCATCCGGTCCTGGTCGGTGACGAAGTGGGGGCTGAGGTAGCCGCGGTCGAACTGCATGCCCTCGACGACGTCGACGGTCGTCTCAAAGCCCTTGGCCTCCTCGACGGTGATCACGCCGTCGGTGCCGACCTTCTCGAACGCGTCGGCCAGCTTCTCGCCGATCGACTTGTCGTTGTTGGCCGCGATCGCCGCGACCTCGGCGATCTCCTTCTTGCCGTTGACCTTCTTGGCCTGCGACACGACGTTCTCGACGACGGCCGCGACGGCCTTCTCGATCCCCCGCTTCAGCGCCATCGGATCGGCGCCGGCGGCCAGGGCCTTGAGCCCTTCCTTGAAGATCGCCTCGGCCAGAACCGTGGCCGTGGTCGTGCCGTCGCCGGCGGCGTCGGAGGTCTTCGAGGCCGCTTCCTTGACGAGCTGCGCCCCCATGTTCTCGTAGGGATCGGTCAGCTCGATCTCCTCGGCGACCGAGACGCCGTCCTTGGTCACCGTCGGGCTGCCCCAGCCCTTGTCGATGACGGCGTTCCGCCCCCGCGGACCCAGCGTGCTGCGGACCGCCTTGGCCAGCTTGCCGACCCCGCTAGCCAGCTTTTGGCGGGCCTCTTCATCGTATGCCAAGATCTTCGCCACGTTGGTTCTCCTTCGTCGATTCGAACGTGTCGGCCGAGGGCGACTGGCCCGGCGCGACGCGGCGGGAGTGCCAAATGCGACCCCCATGATGATTCCCACTCCCTATTTGCAACTTGCGTACCGGGAATGCGTTGATTGTGTAACTTCATATGGAGAAACAAGTTGATGCGGTTTGTGAAGACTCGGCTCGGCACTTCGGCTGCCGTTTTGACAGGACGGCCCGCAGTCTGACACGGTGCGCGGACGGCTGCCTCGATCCCCGGTTTCCGACGTCGGCTCGGTTGTGGACGTCCGACCGATGGTCTACGATCGGAGCGACGGGACGGGGGCGAATCGACACAACGACCAGCCGGGAGGCGGCACGGTGATTCGAGGCACGGCGCGGACGGTATTCGGCGTCCTTCTTTTGGCGGGGGCTTCGGTCCTCAACGGCCCGGCGCGCGGGGACGCGCTCGACTCGGCGAGCGAGGTCGTCAAGCTTTGGCCCAACGGCACGCCCGACGCCAAGGGGGACGACCCCGCCAAGGACGTCCCCACGCTCTCGGTCTTCCTCCCGAAGCCCGATGCGGCCACGGGATCGGGCGTCGTCGTCTGCCCTGGCGGCGGCTACGGCGGCCTGGCCGTCGACCATGAGGGCAAGCAGGTCGCCGAGTGGCTCAACTCGCTGGGCATGGCGGCCTTCGTCCTCAAGTATCGCCTCGGCCCGCGCTATCACCACCCGGCGATGCTCCACGACGTGAACCGGGCGATTCGGATCGTCCGCCACGCCGGACCGAGGAAGTGGGGCCTCGACCCCGGTCGGATCGCGCTCATGGGGTTCTCGGCGGGGGGGCACCTGGCCTCGACGGGGGGGACGCATTTCGACGCCGGCAAGCCCGACGCCGAAGACCCCGTCGAACGCGTCAGCTCGCGGCCCGATCGACTGATCCTGGCCTACCCGGTGATCGCGATGGCGACCGAGTACACTCATCAGGGGTCGAATCGGAATCTGCTCGGCGAGAATCCGCCGGCCGAGTTGGTCAAGTCGCTGTCCAACGAGACGCAGGTGACCGCCGACACCCCGCCGACGTTCCTCGTCCAGACCAATGAAGACACGGCCGTTCCGGCCGAGAACAGCATTCTGTTCGTGCTCGCGCTCCGAAAGGCCAAGGTGCCGGTCGAGTTTCATCTCTTTGAGAAGGGCCGGCACGGCCTGGGCCTGGGGAGCGGCTCGAAAGAGCACGGCATCGCGCCCGACCCGGCGTTTCAGGTCTGGCCCAGGCTCTGCGAGGTCTGGCTCAGCGGGCAGGGCTTTTTGAAGATGCCGGCCGCGACGCCTTCGCCTTGACCGGCGCCTCGGCGAGGGCGGCGATCGTCGCTTCCAGTTCGGCCGGGGCCGCGGCGTCGATCCGTCCCGGCGCAAGCCGATCGGCGAGCTCCGGCGCGACGGCGCGCTGGATCTCGCCGGGGATCGACGTCAGCGCGAACGACCACGCGAGCGGGATGCCGGCGAACTTGCTCGCCTTCACGTCGAGCGCGCCGTCGATGACCGCGGGGGTCTCCAACTCGTTGACGATCCCAGGGGCCCGGCCGGCGTCTTCCCGCCACACGAAGGTGCGGAGCCTCCCCGAGTCGGCCTCGACCAGGAAGGCGTAAACCAGGCTCGCGTTCTGGTGTTCGTCGGCAAGCAGATATTTGGTGGGGATGCGGATCAGGGCGAACCTCGACGACGCGGCCACCAGCGCGGCGTGCGACAGTTCAAACGCGCCGGCCGCGAGAATGATCCGCTCCTTGGTCGTCCAGGGGCCCTTGGAGCCTCCCACCACCCGCGGGGTGACGATCACGTCCCCCTTGTCGTCGTCGGCCGCCGCCGACAGCCCCACTCCCACCCGGTCGAGCGCGTAGCGACCCGACGAGCCCGGCGTCTGCGCGACATGGGCGGTGATGGCCAGCCGAACCCGTCCGGCCGTCTTAAGGCCTCTTCCGACAGCGTGTCCAGATCGCCCGAAACCAGTCGGGGCGTCGATTTGAGCACCAGCCGGCTCCAGCCGTTCGGCGGCCGTCGCTCGTCGAACCTCAACCCCGCCTTCAGATGTTCCAACCGCGCGGGGGGGGGCGCCTCGGAGTCGGCGTACACCGGCCGACGGGTCTCGACCATCCGCGTCGACGACGGCATGGCGAACAGGTATCCCGCATACAGCAACCCGACCGCCGCCACGACGTACGTCCCGTTGCGGAGCCAGAATCTCAATGTTGGTCTCACGAGGCTGTTCACGGATTCTCGCTCCCGAGGCCGCGCTCCCAGATTGGCACCCTCCATGGCGAGGCTTACCTTGCACCAAAACCCGATTTCTGGCAACACGACCCTGCTCAGCCCTTATCGTCCTCCGCAAGCCTATCATAAATTGCCGAAAGCCCTTCAGTTTAACATCTATTGTGCATTTCGAGGGCGCGCGCGGTCGCGGCCCATAGGAGGGTGAGCGACGAGGTTTCCGCCAGTCGTCGCAACCTTCAGGTGAGGAGCAGGTGAAAATCCAAGCTTCGGAGCGACCGCGAGCGCATTCTCACGACCCGGACGGCGAGATTCACGCGCGGGCGCTTCCAGTTTTGAATTGAGAGTTCGCCTCCACGATCAGACGCCGATCGACCGATCGCGGGCGGTGACGTCCCACTCGTCGACGAGTTTTCCATCGGAGACGACCAGCATCCGGCGATGCAGGGCCGACGTCGGGCAGACGTGGGCGGGAATGGCCAGCAGCGCCGTTCCCAATGGGAAGCGGTCGGCCTGGTCGGTCTCGATCACCAGGTGTTCCTCGCTCTGGCCGACGAACCGCGCGTCGGGGACGTCGGGCAGGAACACCCGGGGGCCGACGGGGTCGGCGGCGACCGCCTTGTGTCCCAGGTCGAGGCAGAGCCGGCCGGGCCGGGGGCGGCTGACCACCCGCGTGAGCAACAACGCCGCCGGAGTGAACGGCAGGTCGGGATAGTTCGTGTGATAATTGTAGTCGTGGAACAGGGTCGTCCCCGGCGAAAACTCCAGTCCCGGCGCGTCGAGGGCCGCGTGGATCGCAAACGCGGGCGTCCCGCCCAGCACGATTCGAGGGACCGGCAGCCCCTTGGCGATCAGCCGATCGCGAAGCCCGAGGGTTGCTTCCTCGACCCCGCGCGCCCCCCGGGTTCGGACGTCAAGGTCGGGATCGTTGATGTGACCGTCGTAGGCGTGAAGTCCGTCCGGGGTCAGGTCGGGCAGCGCGTCGATCTGCTCGTAGAGCGCGACCGCCGCCGCTCCCGGATCGACGCCGGTCCGCCCCATGCCGACTTCCAGATCGATCAGCACGGGGATCGGTCGGCCCAGACCTCGGGCCGCCCGCGACAAGGCGGAGGCCGATTCGGGCGCGTCGACGATCGCTCGGAACGTGGTCTCGGGGTAGGTCCGGATCAGGGTCGCGAACCGGGACAGGTTGGGTCCGACCAGCGGATACGCCAGCAGGACGTCGTTCACGCCCGCCCTGGCGATCATCTCGGCCTCGGCGATGGTCGCGCATTTCTGCTTGACGACTCCCTTTTCTCGCGCCATGACGATGAGCTTCGACGCTTTATGAGTCTTGGCGTGCGGCCGAAGTCGTTCGACGCCCCCCGCGATCCGGATCATCTCCGTCAGGTTGCGTTCGACCAGGTCGCGGAAGACCAGCAACGCGGGGCTCGGCAGCGAATCAGGATCGATGAGTCGATACGGCGACGACATAGAAGCCCTCCTTATCGAGAATCGTGGCCGGTTCAATTTGCATACGGTCGAAACGAGTCCTATGGTCCTTGCAACCGGTGCGACCGGACGCCGAATGTAGCACGGCCGTTCGCCGAAATCATGAGCGGCGCCGACACGAAATGAAAAAACTTTCGACCGTCCCCAGGCCCTTCGACCCGCGCCGTCGACGGGACGACCCCCGAAGTCGGCGGCGGCGCAGTCTGCGCGACCGCGACGGACGGCCCCCGCGCGCGGTCGCCCGCCGCATCAAATCCTTCTCAATGCATCGAAGATATGAAACGCTTAATATATTAGGCGAGGCTTGTGTTCTAACGATTTAGGAGTCGCGGTTCCGAACAGGAATCGCATGAATGCAGCCTTCTTTCGCGATTTCATGCGGTCCAGGGGGGTGGAGGCGCAACGTCGCGAGGGGGCGCGGACGACGTCGGACGGCGTGCATGCGAGTAGTCAGACGGTGATGACAGAGATAAAGGCGGGAACGTCCAAGCAGATGTTTTCCCGACGCAAACTTTGAAGCGCTGGGTTCTTGACATGGTCTAAACGGATCGGCATATTGTGTTCCACTTGCTTGTGAGGCGGCCGCCGTTTCACGAAGTCGCATCAAAGAATAAGAAGCAATCAACCGAGTTTCGACTGTGCCGGCTTCCAGGCTGGGGGCTGGTTCGTCGCGTTCGACGAGGAAGTCCAGGGCTGCGCCGCCCAGGCGACGGCGCGCCCGCCGGAATCGTGTTCGGTTCCGGACGTTTGAATCGGCTCGACGACGATCGCCGAGGCGCTCGCATCAACCGTCAGGTTCGCGAGCGCTTCCCGGGTCGAGCATGGGGGCCGGGTTCTCCGGCCCCGCGGATTGCAACGAGTGGGTTGGTCGACTGATGAATGCATGAGATTCGGAGTCGTTTTCCGGATCCGCGGAGATTCCCTGCGCCGTGCGCTGAGTCCTTGTTGTTCGAGCTTGTTCGCGAGGTACCTCAATGATTTCGATGTTCACGTCCTTGACGAAGTCTCGCTCCCCGCAACGCACCCTCAGAAGGAAGCTGAACGCGCGACCTCGTCTGGAAGGTCTCGAAGACCGAGCCTTGATGGCGACGCTCGCCGCCGTCTCCCCCGACGGGGTGCAGATCACGTCGGCCCCGGTCCTGTTCAACGGAGACCTCTACTTCAGCGCGAAGGACTCCACGCACGGCATCGAACTGTGGAAGAGCGACGGCGCGACCGGCGCGATGAGCATGGTCGCGGACATCGCCCCCGGCCTGCGCAACTCCAGCCCGACGGAACTGACCGTCTGCGGCTCGAAGCTCTACTTCAACGCGTTCACGTCCGACAGCGGCGCCGAGCTCTGGAGCACCGACGGCACGGCCGCCGGGACCCAGCAGGTCAAGGACGTCTACGCCGGCGCCCGAGGGTCCAATCCGACTCAGTTGACGGCGATGAACGGGATCCTCTACTTCAGCGCCACCGACGCTTCCACCGGCACGGAGCTGTACCGGAGCGACGGCACGGCCGCCGGAACCTACATGGTCAAGGACGTCTATCCGGGAGCGTACTCCTCGGGGATCAGCAGGCTGACGGCCATCGGCTCGAGCCTCTACTTCGGCGCCAACGACGGCGTGAACGGCGTCGAGCTCTGGGCGAGCGACGGGACGGCCGCCGGCACCCGGATGGTCAAGGACGTCAATCCCGGCGTTCGGCCGTCGGCCCCCGGCAATTTCACGTCCTTCGGATCCCAGGTCTACTTCACGGCGATCGACATCGATCACGGTTACGAGCTCTGGACGACGGATGGGACGGAGGCCGGCACCTACATGGTGGCGGACATCGCCCCGGGGGCGGCTTCCTCGATGCCGGCCGATCTCACCGTCATGGGCTCGTCGCTGTACTTCGCGGCCAACGACGGCGTGAGCGGCCTCGAGCTCTGGCGCTTCGACGGTGCGAACGTCTCGATGGTCGCGGACGTCAGGCCGGGCGGTGACGGCTCTTCCCCCCAGAACCTGACGGTCGCGGGCGATACGCTCTTCTTCACGGCGAACGACGGCACCCACGGCGTCGAGCTTTGGAGGTCCGACGGCACCTCCGCCGGGACCAACATGGTCACGGACATCTACCCCGGCGCCATCGGCTCGATGCCTCAAAACCTCTACGCCGTCGGCAATCAGGTCTACTTCTCGGCCGCCGCGCCAGGGCTCGGCTATGAGCTCTGGAGCTCCGACGGCACGGCCGCCGGAACCACGATGTACGGCGACCTCTCGGCCGGCGGCGGCAGTTCCAGGCCGCGCTACATGATCATGATGGAAGGCGCGCTGACTTTCGTAGCCGACGGCACCCAGAAGCCGAACGGGCTGTTCCGACTGACCTGACCGCCGTCGCTTGATCCATCCCTAGCCCGGATTTCTCACCAAGGGAATGGAATCGGGCTGCCTTCTGTGTCATAGGTTGATCTACCACAACCACCTACGGCACCGCAGGAAGGCAGCCCGATGACGACGGAGTGTAACTCATCCTACCTCGACTTTGGAGGCTCGCCAAATAACCTGGCTCATGAGGGGCATCCAGTGCGGACCCGGCGGCCCTCCGGTACCTCTACTGTCACGGATTGCTGGAATTGGCGTCGTGAGGCCCGGAATACAAGCCCGAAGCGCAAGCGAGGGTTGATCGTCCAGGACGTCGAATCGGCCCTGGACCTCCCGAGCCGAACCCTCGCTCGCGCTTCGGGCTTGTATTCCGCCAATCCGGTGACTCCGGTCCTGCCCGAGGCTCTACTGTCACGGATTGCTGGAATTGGCGTCGTGAGGCCCGGAATACAAGCCCGAAGCGCAAGCGAGGGTTGATCGTCCAGGACGTCGAATCGGCCCTGGACCTCCCGAGCCGAACCCTCGCTTGCGCTTCGGGCTTGTACCGGCCTTCTCGTCACCGCCAACCCTACATGAGCCCAGTTCTTTGTGCTTGACCGGTATCGCCCCTCCCCGGAACGCCGCCTCGTTGAACGCCTCGGGGGCCAGTTCGCCCGAATTCTTGAGCCCGGCCAGCTTCTTCATGTCGTTCACGGCGTCACCTCGGAAACCTGTTGTGTCCTGGCCGATTGTGAAACGAAGGCGCCGTTCGTCAACGGCGACGCCCCCCGGCCGGAAGCGAGGCCGGGGGGACTTGCGGGCCTTCGGTAATGGGTCCGCGATCAATCAGTTGGCGTGCTCATGCCCGCCCATCGCCTTGACCATCTCGCGGCACGTCTTCTCGCACTCGCGGCAGGCCTTGGCGCACGCCTTCATCTCGGGCGAGTCGAACTTGTCGCACTCGGCCGCGCACGCCTTGCACGCCTCGGCGCACGCGGCGCAGGCGTGGGCCATGAGCGGGCTCTGGTTGGCGATGAGGTCGGCCGAGAGGTCGCAGAACTTCGCGCAGTCGGCCACGAGGTGCAGGGCCTTGGCGTGCTCCTTCTTGCCCTGGGCGAGCTCCTCGTAACAGTGGTGGAACGTCTCGTTGCACGAGCGTTCGCACGCCTCGCACGCCTTGAGGCAGTCCTCGTGGACCTGGTCGCGGTGGCCGTGGCCCTCGTGCTGGGCCCTGGCGGCGGCCCCGGCGGCGACGAGTCCGGCGGCGGTGGTCCCGAGGGTCGTCAGAAGTTGGCGGCGATCCATGATGGTGCTCCTTTCGAAGCGGTAGAATAGAGATGGAGCGGCCTCGCCCGGTGCGGGCCGCTCCCGTGAAAGGTCCGTCCTTCGGGCGTGACTACGGCCGCCCCTCGCTAGCACCGGGGGGCGGCCGTGCCGAGCGTCAGAGGACGACGGCGGCCGCGACGGTCTTCTTGGCCGTGGTCGAGCAGCAGGACGACCCGCCGCAGCAGTCGCACGGCTCCCCGGCCTTGGCGGGGGCGTCGCACGAGCAGGCGGGGCAGGTGCAGGGCTCGCCGCAGCAGTCGCAGCCAGCCTTCGCGACTTTCGCGGTCTGGGCCCCCTTCTCGACGGCCGGCTTCGTGCAGCAGGTCTTCTCGGCCTTGGCCGACTTCTCGACCTTGGTCGCCTTGGCGGCCGGGCAGCAGGCGGCGCCGCCGCAGCACTCGCAAGCCTGGCCCGCGGCCTCGGCCTTGGCGTCGCAGGTGCAGGCCGTGCATTCGCAGGCGGGCCCGCAGCAGGCGCACGCGGCCTTGTCCTTCGTCTTGAGGTCCAGGGCATAGGCCGAGACGCCCGCGAACGCGGCCAGGGCCAATGCCGCCACCGCTCCCATCAGTCCACGACGATTCATCCGTCCGTCTCCTGTTCAATAGCTTTCGATAGCGATCCGCCCGGTGCGGACCGCTCCCTTTCCCCGTTTCCAGGGAGGGGGAGGACGCCCCGCCCGATGGGCGGAGAGTCGTCCTCATCCCCGGCGTCGAGGCTCTCTTGAGGTTCGGCGACTGCGCGGCGGCGCGGGCCCGGCCGGGACGGACGGGGGGACGCAAACGCCCGCGAGTCGGCGAAGCCGAAGGGCCGCGCCACGGGGAGGCGCTAGAACAGGAGGCGAGCGTTTCGGAGGTAGAGCGGCGCCTTCGGCGGGCTTTGCGTCGCCGGGACCTGCGGGGCGAGGGCCGTCCGTGCGAACGCCTCGCCGAGCTGCACGAAGACCGAGACGGCGCCCGGCTCGGTTCGGTTCTCGGCCGTGCTCCGGGCCGGCTTCGGCGACGGAGCGGTCGGGGCCTGGGAACGGCACGAGCAAGCCTCGGCGGGCCCCGGTCGGCACGCTCCGGGTGTTTGGGGCATGGCGACCGAGGGGGCCGTCTCGACGCGAGCGCCCGGGGCTTCGCCCCCCTCGGCGGTGCAACACCCACAGGCGGTCGCACACGCCCCCCGGCCCTGCTTCATCGTGGAGCAGGCGGACGCCTCGCTCGCCCCGAACGACGCCGCGACGATCGCCGCGAGGGCGATCAGCGTGCGTCGGAAGTGTCGAGGAGTGCTGGGCATTTTGGGGCTCGCCCTGGGTCGGGCGACTCGGGGGTGTGCGGGGACGGCCGACGAGCGGCTGTTCCGGAAAGTCTCCGCGTCCGACGCCTCGAATCGTTCGAGACGCCGGATTCGCCGCTCGTCGGATTATACCCCCATAGGGTACATTCTGCAAGTGGGGATGACGCCCCTCGGGGTAAAAGAAGGGCCGGGAGCGGCCGAGCCCTCACCAGCCCGGTCTCAGTTCCTCGAACCCTTCCGGCTCGATTTGCAGCGTCGCATGCTCGATGCCGAATCGCTCGTGCAGTCGCCCCTGCAGGGCCTTCAACAACTCCCGGCCGCTCGCGCCCTCCGTCGTCTCGACGTGGGCCGAGAGCGAGTTCATGCCGCTGGCGATCGTCCAGACGTGCAGGTCGTGGACGGCCGCCACGCCGGGGACCGACAGCATGACGTCGTGAACCCCGTCGACGTCGATGCCCCGCGGGGCCCATTCCATCAGCACCGCGACCGACTCCTTCAGGAGCGACCACGAGGAATAGACGACCAGGAGGGCGATGAGCACGCTCACCGCCGGGTCGATCCAGCGCCAGCCGAGGAGCCAGATGAGCAGGCCCGCGGCGATCGCTCCGACGCTCCCGAGGGCGTCGGTGAGCACGTGAAGCCAGGCCCCCCGGACGTTCAGGCTCTCGGACTTCCCCGCGTTGAGGATCCAGAGCCCGACGAGGTTCACGGCCAGGCCGCCCGCGGCGATTCCCATCATCATGGCCCCCTGGACCTCGGGCGGCTCGCGAAACCGTCCGCAGGCTTCGACGACGATGAAGATCGCGATCGCGACCAGCGTGGCCCCGTTGACGAGGGCCGCCAGGATCTCGGCCCGGTAGTAGCCGAAGCTCCGTTGGGGCGTGGCCGGGCGGCTCGCGAACCAGAGGGCGAAGAGGCTCAGCCCCAACGCGGCGACGTCGGAGAGCATGTGCCCGGCGTCGGCGAGCAGGGCGAGCGAGTTGGACAGGAGCCCGCCGACGACCTCGGCCGCCATGTAGCCGCCGGAGAGGACCAGCGTGACGGCCAGCCGCTTTTGATTCTGCGACGTGGCCCGCACCCCGTGTTCGTGCCCGCAATGATCATGGCCCTTGCCCATCAGCCTTTCCCTCAATTCCAATTGGCTCGGCCATCGCCCCGAGCCGCGGCGAGGAAATCGGTCGCCGCGCGCCTGTCCGGCCTTCGGACGAGTGCGGATGCAGCATCGAGACGCCGATTCGACTCGCTTGATTCATACGCCCCGGGGGTATAAAATGCAAGTGGACTAGACACCCCTTGGGGGTATATTGGGGAGTTTCGACATGGGCCACGAACCGGACAAGAAGCTGAAGGCCCGCGTGAACCGCATTGCGGGCCAGGTGGCCGGGATTCAACGGATGGTCGAGGAGGGCCGCTACTGCGTGGAGGTCCTGAACCAGATCGCGGCGGTCCGCTCGGCCCTCGACGCGTTGGGCGTCGAATTGCTGACGCGGCATCTGGAGACGTGCGTGCTGGGGCACGGCTCGGGCGCGGAGCACGAGCACGCCAAGCCGATGTCGAAGGACGAGCTGGTCGCCGAAGTCCAGACCGTGCTCTCGAGGTTCCTCAAGTAGCAGCGGGGGGATGCGGGATGTTCGGCGGCTCCCTCGGCGACGACTCCTCTCGGGCTAGGAAGCAGGCTGCGGCGCACGCGTACGGCGTGGCCGCCCCCGGATACGACTGACGGACCCCTCCTCATGCCGTTCGCTGCTGGACGGAGCGGGATTGCGCGACGTCGCGGTCGCGTCCGAGCGACACGGCTATTCTCTGTCCGGACCCGACGAACTGTTCACGCTCGAAAACCTGAAGCAGTTCGGCGCCCTCAAGGCGATGGGGCTGCGGAACACGCGGCTCATCGGCATGGTGCTGCTCCAGGCGATGATCGTGGGCGTGCTCGGCTACTGCCTGGGGATCGGCATGACGTCGGCCTTCTTCCAGTTCGTGGCCCAATCGGACCCGAACCTCCGCGGGCTCCACCTCCTGCCCGAGATCGCCGCCGGCACGGCCGCGACCGTCGTGGTGATCGTGCTGCTGGCCAGCGTCGTGAGCCTGCGCAAGGTCCTCGTGTTGGAGCCGGCCGTCGTCTTCCGCGGCTAGTCGGACGCACCACGGACCGTACCGTACCGGAGATATCATTCACCCGAGCCCCTCTAGGCCCAATACCGTTCAACGGCGCATGACGATGGCTTCGGCGAAACCCTTGGTGGGTTGAGGGTAGCGACGATGCTCGGGCCTCTCCGACGATCGGCCCTTGACCGATACCCGTGGGGGGTATATATTGGTCATACCCTACAGGGGTATATAAGGGAGACGACGGAAGCGGCGGCCGAGAGGGAGAACTCCGGGCCGCCCCGTCGCGCTTCCTGAAGCAACCGCATACGCAGGAGAAGAGTCATGGAAACCATCAGCACGACCGTCCAATCCAGCCGCATCACGTGCCATGGGTGTGCGAATACCGCGAAGGCCGCGGTGCGAAAGGTCCCCGGCGTCGAGGACGCCTCGGTGGACCTCGCCGCCCAGGCCGTGACCGTCAAGCACGGCCCGAGCGTCCCGCGGGAGGCGCTGGCCGAGGCCCTGACCAAGGCCGGATTCCCCGCGAAGTAAACCTGTCGCGGGCCCAATCACGGGCCCGCTCTTCTTCTGGAGGCCCTCCCGTGAACACGACCGCGCATGAGACTCACGACGAAGCACACGCCTCGGGCGAGACGACGCTCGACATGCCGGTCGTCGGGATGCATTGCGCCGCGTGCGCCAACCGCATCGAGCGGGCGCTCGGGGACACGCCGGGCGTGAAGCAGGCGGGGGTCAACTTCGCCGCCGCGCGAGCGACCGTGACGTTCGACCCGGATGCCGTGACCCCACACGATCTCAAGACCGCCGTCCAGGACCAGGGGTACGACGCCCTCCTGCCGGAGAGCGACGGAGGTCACGGGGCGGCCGAGGACGCCGCCAGCGAGGCGCAAGAAGCCGAGTACCGTCGCGTGCGGGCCCGGTTCGCCGTCGCCGCCCTGCTCACCGCGCCGGTCGTGGTCGTCGCGATGGCCGGCCACGTGATCCCGTCGCTCGAACCCGTCCTCGACTTCCCGGCCCGGCCCTGGCTTGAGCTTCTCCTCACCACGCCGGTCCTCTTCTGGGCGGGGTGGGATTTCCTCGCCGGGGCCTACCGCGCCGCGCGGCATCGGGCGGCGGACATGAACACGCTGGTCGCCCTCGGGACCCTGTCGGCGTACGCCTACAGCGTGGCGGCGACCGTGTTCCCGGAGTGGTTCGCCTCCACCGCCCACGCCCTTCAAGAGGGACATTCGTCGGTCGGCGTCTACTACGAGGTGGCCGCGTCGATCGTGACCCTCATCCTCCTGGGCAACATGCTCCAGGCCAGGGCCACGACGCGGACCCGCGGCGCCATCAAGGCGCTCATGGGTCTCAGCCCCAAGACGGCCCGGGTCGTCCGGGACGGTCGGGAGCAGGACGTCGCCATCGACGGTGTGCTCGTCGGCGACCTCATCCTCGTTCGGCCCGGTGAGAAAATCCCGGTGGATGGGGAGGTCGAGGAAGGGTCGTCCGGCGTGGACGAGAGCATGCTGACCGGCGAGCCGTTGCCGGTGGCGAAGAAGGCCGGCGATCCGGTCATCGGCGGGACGCTCAACACAACCGGCTCGTTCCGGTTCCGGGCCACCAAGGTCGGGGCTGACACCGTCCTCCAGCAGATCGTCCGGCTGGTGCAGCAGGCCCAGGGGTCCAAGGCGCCGATCCAGCGGCTCGCGGACACCATCTCGGGCGTGTTCGTCCCGGTCGTGCTCTCGCTTGCTGTCCTGACCTTCGTCGCGTGGTTCAATTTCGCCCCCGTCGAAACCCGGCTGTCGCAGGCGACCCTCGCCGCCGTCGCGGTCCTCATCATCGCCTGCCCATGCGCCCTGGGGCTGGCCACGCCCACGGCCATCATGGTCGGCACCGGTCGCGGGGCCCAGGGAGGAATCCTCATCAAGGGCGGCGAAGCCCTGGAGCTCGCCCACCGCGTCACGGCCGTCGTCCTGGACAAGACCGGGACGGTGACGGAAGGGAAGCCGACCGTCACCGACATCGTGCCGAGCGGCCCGTTCACCGACTCAGAGCTGCTCCGGCTCGTGGCGTCGGCCGAGCGCGGGTCCGAGCACCCGCTCGGGGCCGCCATCGCCCGGGCCGCGACCGAGCGCGGACTGTCGCTCGCCACGGCGAGCGAGTTCGAAGCGATCGCCGGGCACGGGCTCGAGGCCGTCGTCGAGGGCCGTCGCCTCCTTCTCGGCAACGCGAAGCTCCTCCGCGATCGGGGGATCAAACCCGATGACGCCGGGACGCAAGAGATGACCGACGCCGGCAAGACGCTCGTGTTCGTCGCCGTCGACGGCGCCTTCGCCGGCGTCATCGCCGTGGCCGACCGGGTGAAGCCGGAGGCCAGGGCCGCCGTCGAGCGGCTCCACCAGCAGGGTTTGAAGGTCGTCATGCTCACGGGGGACACGGCCCGAACCGCGCACGCCGTGGCCCGCGAGGTGGGGATCGAACGGGTGATCGCCGACGTACTGCCGGCCGGCAAAGCCGACGCGGTGCGGGTCCTCCAGGGCGAGGGGCACGTGGTGGCGATGGTCGGGGACGGGATCAACGACGCCCCGGCCCTGGCCCAGGCCGACGTCGGGATCGCCATGGGCGGCGGGACCGACGTGGCCATCGAGGCGGCCGACGTGACGCTCGTCCGCGGGGATCTGCATGGGGTGCCGGCCGCGATCGAGCTGTCGCGGGCCACGATGCGGACGGTGCGGCAGAACCTGTTCTTCGCGTTCGCCTACAACGTGGTCGGCATCCCCGTCGCCGCCGGGGCGCTCTACCCGCTCACGGGCTGGCTCTTGAGCCCGATCCTGGCCTCGCTCGCGATGGCGCTCTCGAGCGTCAGCGTGGTCACGAACGCGCTCCGGCTCCGGGGATTTTCGGTCCGGCAGGAGGGGAGATAAGGCAAATGGACACGGCAGCAATCATCGTAACCGTCGGCGGCGCGGCGCTCGTGGCGCTCATCCTGTGGTTCTTCTTCGGGCCCAGGACGGCGTCCCGGGCGCGCAAGACCGGCGACGGCGGGCAGGAGGTCGACATCGAGGTCCGCGCGGCGTACAGCCCGGACCGGGTCGAGGTGGAGCAAGGAAGGCCCGTCCGCCTCACGTTCACCCGGAAG
>CALCIC010000151.1 GCA_937907405.1 uncultured Isosphaeraceae bacterium
CCGCGGCGCTCCACGTCGAGTGTGGGCCCGGCCCCACGGAGGCGGACTGCAATTCCGGAGCGCGGTTCAGTTTCGCCGTGCGACCTCCTCGTTCGGAAGTGGTTCAGGACGGCGGGATGATGCCCTTCTTGATGATGATGTTGCCGTACAGCGCGCCCTCGCCGGTCGCGACGACCCCGAATGTGGTCTTGGCGCGATCGTAGAAGGCGAACCGCTCGACCTGTTCCATGGCGATGTGGCGGCCTTCGGCGCTGTCGAGGATGCGTTGATACTCGGCCCAAATCGGAGCCGGCTCGCCGGGTTTGTCGAGCCTTCGCATCACGGCGGCGGGCTGCTCGACGAAGCTGTCGAGCGGGAACAGTTGCAAGATCGCCTCCAGGATCACCGCCACGCCGTGGCCGTCGGCGCGGTCGAGCCGCCTGGCGTTGCTGACGGCCGGGAAATTGGCGTCGGCGATCACCAGCTCGTCGCCGTGCCCCATCTGGGCGATCATCATCAACAGTTCCGGAGAGAGGATGGGCGGGATTTTCTTGAGCATGAACGTCGTCCTGGGTGGAGCGAGGTGGGTGAAGCGTCCAATCGCTTCAAGATAATCGCCCGAGCGGCGGAACGCACTCACTTGCCGATGCAGGGCCTTTCGAGGATTGCGGCGCGGGCGGGCCGATCATCTAGCCGAGGATCGGTACTTTCGCAGGAACTCCAGGAAACTCGCCGCCACCGTTTCACCCGCTGGTTCGGGTGGCAGGACGCTGACTGGACACTCCCCCGTCGCATCCATTCGGGAGAGGTCGAGAAAATAGTTCGAATCGTCGCTGGAAACGACCTCGATTAGCGAGTTCGGCCACTTGGGCTGCTGATCCCACCACTCATCGCCCGCCTTCGTCTTGGCGAGCCAGGCGGGTCTGTCCCGGAGTCTCAGGTTTTCCTCGACAAGATCGCTGGCCCAGGACTCCAAGGCGTCATTCGGATTGGTCTCAGAACCCGGGCGCACGTATTTCATCCCGGAGATACTCCGGAGGCCGGCCATCAGCAATAACTCTCCGTTGATCGGGAGCAATTCGTTGAAGTGGATCAGGAAGGCGCGATAGCTGAGGGGGAGCGAGACGCCCAAGGCGCGTTCGACGGCCTGGACCTCATGCTCGGAGTTCAGGGGCTCAGCCGTCGGGTCGAATTCGTACCCGAAGATCTCGGCAATCTCGCCAGCCTTCGCCCCAAGTTCATCGATGGTCATGAGCCAGTTCCTTGAAACCGCACGTTTCGAGTGGGAGCGAGAAGAGGGGGGATGTCTGACCCCATCGTGAGGTCTTTAGGCGTTCGGCGACTGGAAATCTACCTGATGTCGAGGTAGTCTGAAATTGA
>CALCIC010000152.1 GCA_937907405.1 uncultured Isosphaeraceae bacterium
CCGCCGCTGGTGGGGATGTTCCTGTCGGTGCTTCTGACCGACCTGCTGCCGCTGCTAGGAGTCCCCGCCTTGACGGCACCGTTCGTCGTGGCGACCTGGTTGGTCCTGACGCTCGGCTGGGCCGAGGGGAGGATTCTCCCGGCGCAGGAGGCTGCGGCCTCTTGACAGAGCCGCGTTTCGGGTCGATCCTCTGATTAGATCTTCTTAATCGAACTGCTCGCGATCGTCATTTTGGAGGGCTACACATGCACTTGACACCGCAGGAACGCGACAAGCTGTTGATCTTCACGGCCGCCCAGGTGGCCGCGGCGCGGAAGGCGCGGGGGCTCAAGCTCAACGTGGCGGAAGCCACGGCGTACATCACCGCCGCGTTGCTGGAGATGGCGAGGGACGGCAAGTCGGTCGCCGAGATCATGAGCGCCGGTTGCGAAGTCCTCGGCAAGAAGGACGTGATGGAAGGGGTGCCGGAGATGGTCCACGTGATCCAGGTCGAGCCCACCTTCCCCGACGGCACCAAGCTGGTCACGGTCCACGAGCCGATCCGCTGAGATCGACGACCGCCGCCGCTTACCTTCCTTCCATGCGATCAGGGAGAACCGACATGATTCCGGGCGAATACTTTCTGGCCGAGGGCGACATCGAGCTCAATCCGGGCCGACCGAGCATCACGATCACGGTGAACAACACGGGGGACCGGCCGATCCAGGTGGGCGCGCACTACCACTTCTTCGGGACCAACCGCGCGCTGGTCTTCGACCGGATCAAGGCCTACGGCAAGCACCTCGACCTGCCGAGCGGGACTGCGGTCCGGTTCGAGCCTGGCGACGTCAAGGACGTCCAGTTGGTGGACTACGGCGGACGGCGCGAGGTCTACGGGTTCAACGGCCTGGTTATGGGCCGGCTGGACGACCCCTACACCCGCGAGATGAGCATCAAGCGGTGCCTGGATGAGAAGTTCGGCCACAAGCCCCAGGCGTGAACCGAGCCCCGGCGTCCCAACCTCATCCCTCCATCCAACAGAAAGCGACGTCACATCATGAGTACACGAATCAGTCGAGATTCTTACGCGCACAAGTACGGCCCGACGACC
>CALCIC010000153.1 GCA_937907405.1 uncultured Isosphaeraceae bacterium
CCCGCCGGCAGAACCGGCCGATGCGGCAGGTGATGCGCGACGACCTCCTGGTGGCCATCGCCAAGCGGCAGCCGACCAGCCGCCGCGACCTGGAGGCGCTTCGCGACTTCAATCGCCCGAACCTGATCAGCCGGAGCAACGACGTCCTCGCGGCGATCGAGGCGGCCCGCTCGACGCCCGACGACGATCTCCCCGAACTCGCCCCGCGGCACGACGACGCCCCCGGGGCGTCCACGGTCGCCAACCTGCTGGCCGCGGCGCTCGCCCAGTGCTGCCTGGAGCACAAGGTGGCCGGCTCGATCGTCGCCCACACCGCCGACCTCAAGCACCTGATCCGGTGGCGTCAGGAAGGGCGTCCCGAATCGAACCGGCCCGCGCTCATCGAAGGCTGGCGCGGCGACCTGTGCGGTAGATTGATGCTCGACGTCCTCGACGGGCGGCGGGCGCTGCGGGTGATCGACCCGACCAGCGAGTTCCCCGTCGCGGTCGAGCCCATCCGAACCGAGGAGACTTCCTGATCATGACGCGCATCCTGAGCTGTTTCACCAACTGCTACGGCCCCGACGGGGTCTGGACCGCCGTCGACCGGATTCGAGACGCCGGCGTCGACTACCTGGAGCTGGCCCTCCGAGGCCACGACTTCGGCGGCCTGGTGATCCCCGAATCGGCCGTGGTGACCGAGAAGGCCGACGACGCGACCGCCCAGAAGTTCGTCGACCACCTCGCCGCGAACGGCGTCAAGGTCAGCGGCTGCAACGTCGGCGGCGCCGACATTCGGACCGAGGACGGAGTCGCCCTGACCGAGCGCCGCATCCGGTTCGCGGCGAAGTGGTTCGCGGCCCCGATCTGCGTCTCCGGCGCGGGCAAGCCCGTCGATGCAGCCGAGCGCCGGGCCGTCGTCGCCAACCTCCAAAGGCTTGGAGACGTGTCCGCGAGCGTCGGCGTGACCCTCGCGCTGGAAACCCACCAGGGGCCGACCCAGAACGCCGAGGCGATGCTCGCCCTGATGGCCGACGTCGACCACCCCCACGTCCGGCTCAACTTCGACACCGGCAACATCGCCTACTACAACGACGGCTTCGACCCCTGCGACGAGCTGGAGAAGGTCAAGCACCTCGTCCGCAACGTCCACGTGAAGGACAGCCGGGGCAAGCTGGAAGACTGGTATTTCCCAGCCGTCGGCGACGGCGGCGCGGTCGATTTCCGCCGCGTCCGCGAAATCCTCGATTCCGTGGGCTTCAACGGCCCGTACACGATCGAAATCGAAGGGATCGGCGGCGAGCCCGAGCCCGGCCTTGAAGGCCGCCACGACCGCGTCGCCCGCAGCGCGGCCCACCTTCGCGCGTGCGGGTATTGATCGAAATCCGGCTGCCGCGGCGGCTTGAAATACCAGCCCGACGCGCCAGCGAGGGGGTCGGCGCGGATCGCGTAGAATCCACGCTCGCTGCCGCTTCGGGCCTGCATTGGCGATCCTCGTCCCGCGTTGGCGCGCTAATCGTCGTCCTTCCTCCGAAGCAGGCGCGGGGTGGCGAGCCAGGCGATTTCGAATCGGTCGGGCTTCTCGTCCCAGCGACGGAGCGCGGCGACCCCTCCTTTCTTGAGCGAGAACGGCAGCGCGTGGGGGTCGCCGAGCACCAGCAGACCGAGCAGTTCGTCGAGCATCGGGTTGTGGCCGACGATCATGAGCCGGTCCTCCTCGCGGTCGCGGAGCCAGTCGACGACGGTTCCGGCCGCGCCCCCGGAGCGGAGGACCGCGACGTCCTCAAGGCGGTCTTCAAGCCCGAGCGTCTCGGCGACGATCTCGGCGGTGCGGCGGGCGCGGGGCAGGGGGCTGGTGACGATCCGGTCGAGGTCGACCCCGATTTCGATCAGCCCCGCGGCGATCTCGCGCATCCGCTTCTCCCCCTTGGGAGTCAGCGGGCGGTCGTCGTCGGGAATTCCCGGCGTGCCATGTTCCACGGCGATTCCGTGTCGTAGAATTGTAAGCTCAATCATCGGCGAACTCCCGAATGTGCTGGTCCCCGGTCGCATCAAGCGATCCCGGGTCGTCCTCCGGCGCGCCCGAGACGCGATCCGATGACTTTACAGTCCCAGATCGTCCGTATACCATAAAAGTCGTCAAATCTTAGGTGTTGCGTACCCGCCCTGGACCTGATTGGGGGGGATGCGCGGGCCCCGAACGGGTGTGCCTTTTTCGATCCTCAGGCTGAAAACGAGGTCACGCATGGCCCAAGCTATCGCCAATCCGGAGGAGATCCGCCGGTTCGCCGCGCGGTTGAAGCAGTTCAACAACGATCTCCTGAACCAGTTGACCGTGCTTCACGGCCAGGTCGCCGCCCTGGGGCAGACCTGGCGGGACCGCGAGCAGCAGAAGTTCACCGAGGAATTCGACGCCACACTGACGGTCGTCAAGCGGTTCGTCGATTCCACCAACCAGCATATTCCGTTCCTGCTCCGCAAGGCCGAACGACTTGAGGAGTACTTGCAGCAGCGTTGAGGTTGAGCCGAAGCAAGGCCCGCCGACCGATCGGCCGACGCCGCGACGCCTCCGGGTCGCGCGCCGGCCTCTTCGTCTTTTCTTTGTTCCCGGAACACGTCACGCCACGGCTCAATGAGGAATCGACGCCATGAGCAAGTCCGCGAGAGTGTTGTCGGTCGAATCCCTGAAGGATTTCCGCCTCTCGATGGTTAAATTCGTCGAGGAGGCGCGAGGCGCGCTTTCAGGAGTCGACATGGAGTTGCGGCGGATGCGCGATTGGCTGGAGCGCGACCAGCTCGGGTATTGGCAGGCGCAGGTCAAGCGCCGCAGCGAAGACGTCATGAACGCGCGGTCCGAGCTGGCGAAGCGGAAGATCGCCGCCCAGGGGAGCGACACCATCTCCGACACCGAGCAGAAGGAGAAGCTCCGCGAGGCGATGCGCCGGCTCCGCGTGGCCGAGGAGAAGGTCGCGCTCGTCAAGCGGCTGATTCCGCAACTGCACCACACGATCGCCGAATACAAATCGTGCTCGTCGCCCCTGTCCGACCACCTGAACGGCGGCATGGACAAGTCGATCCACCGCCTGGGCTCGATGATCAAATCGCTGGAGGACTACCTGGCGCTGAGCGCTCCCTCCGCCCCCCGGATCAGCATGCCGAACGGAGGTTCCGACGGCGGCTCGACCACGACCGGCGGCGGCGGCTCGGCTCGAACCGGCGGCGTCTCCGACGCGACGTCCAGCGAATCGCAAACCGCGCCGGCGGCGGCGGCCTCGGCGGCCGAGCCGTCCATCGCGCGACCGTCCCCGGCCCCGTCCGAGACCGCCTCGAACCCGTCGTAACCCGCACTTTCCGTTCTGGATCATCGAGGGAGACGCCCCCATGAGCGCCCATTCGGCTCGACTTCAGCACGCCATGAAAGACCTTCGCGACAAGTGGGACGTCACGCTTGAAACCTGGGAGGACCAGGTCGCGCAGGACTATGAGAAGAACCATCTGGCCCCCCTTGAAGGGCTCGTCAAGCGCAACATCGTCGGCATGGACAAGCTCTCCGAGGCCCTCGGCAAGATCCGCAAGGCCTGCGACGAGAACTCCTGAGCCCCCTCGTCCCAACCGTCTTGAGACCGTGAGACCGCAGTCGCGCCGACGCCTTTCATCCCTGCTCACTTGATGAACCGGAAACCTTGAACATGCCTGAATCACCGCTGATCCAGAAAGAAGTCGCCGCGCTGACCGATCTGGAAGGCCTGATCGCCCACCGAGCCAAGGTCGAGACCGAAGTCGAGCAGACCTTCAAGCGCCGCCGCGATCGCGAGGATCAAGAATATCGGGTCGCGGCCCACGAACTGAACACCCGGTTCAAGACCGAGAGCGCGGCGCTGCAGGCCGAGTACGACAAGGTCCGCGCCGGGATCGCGCGGAAGTCCCAGGCCGAGACGCAGTCGACCGAGGCGGAATACGCCCAGGCCAAGCAGAAGCTCGACGCCCAGTTCAAGTCCGAGCGGAACAAGGCGAAGAAGGCCAGCGACGAGACGCGCTGGCAGGCGCTGGCGATGTACGAGGCCGCGCGCGACAACACGGTCAAACGGCGGAAGCGCGACGACGAGCTGCTGAACGCCGCCCGACTCGACTTCGAACATCTTCAGGAACTGGCCCAGCCCGTGCTCGACCGTTGCGCCAGCCTCGCCGGTCCCGAGCCCCCCCCCTCGGAGGTCGTCGACGCTCCCGAGCCCGAGGAGGCCGAGGAAGCCGTCGAGAGTCTCGAAGACGACGCTCCGGGCGAGGGAGGGGAGGCCGCCGCGCCCAAGCCCCCGGTCCCGACCGGCCGGATCGGCGCCTTGCAGGAGCTGATCAGGAAGGCCGACGAGGAGTTGCTGGCCCTTGAAACGCTCAAGCTGCCCAACTTCCTGAAGATCTCCAACTTCATCTGGCCGTTTCTGCTCCTGGGGGCGGTGGTCGGCGGCGGGCTGGGCTTCGTCATCGGCTGGCCGATCGGCATCGGCGCCGGCGTGGTCGCGGCGATCGCCGCCGCCGTTGGAGCGCGCGCGGTCCTCTCGAAGAAGGCCGCGCAGAGCGTCTCGCGTCACTACCACCCGCTGAAGCGCGACCTGGAGGAGGCCGGCCGGAAGCTCGAAGAGACCAAACTCTGGGTCAAGTCCGAGTTCGAGCGACGGCAAGTCGAGGCCGACCAGAAGCGCGAGGACGATTACAAAAACGCCGAGGACAAGATGAACGCCCGCGTCGCCGACTCCCAGTCTCGGCTCCAGCAGGCGGTCGGCGAAGCCGACGTCGTCTATCCTCGACGGCTCTCCGACCTCCGCAAGCGGTTCGAGGAAGAGTCGCAGAAGTGCGAGGCCCACTATCCGCCCCGCATCACCGCCCAGAAGGAGAAGTTCGACACCGACTCCAAGCAGCTTCAAGACCATCACCGTGGAATCCGAGATGCGACCAAGGCGGCCTACGACGCCGCCTGGAGCGAGCTGATTCGGAACTGGACCGAGGGCCTGGCGGGTCGGCGCCGCGGTGGGCGAGGTCAATGAGGAGTCTTCGCGCCGTTATCTGGATTGGAACGTCCCCGACGTCAGTGATTGGACGCCCCCCAAGGAGGTCCCCCCGGCGATCCCCTTCGGCAAATTCCGCTTCGACTTAAGCGAGTTCCCCAACGGCTATCCCGCGGACGCCCGGCTCAAGGACGCCGGTCCGACCAGCTTCGAGATGCCCGCCTTCACCCCGTTTCCGTCCAAGAGTTCGATCCTCATCAAGACCACGGAATCCGGCAAGGCCGAGGCCAACCGGCTGCTCCAGACGATGATGATCCGGTTCCTGACGTCGATCCCCCCCGGCAAGGTCCGGTTCACGATCTTCGACCCCGTCGGCCTGGGCGAGAACTTCGCCGCCTTCATGCACCTGGCCGACTACCAGGAGCTGCTCGTCACCAGCCGGATCTGGACCGAGGCCCGCGACATCGAGCAGCGGCTGACGGACCTCTCCGAGCACATGGAGAACGTGATCCAGAAGTACCTCCGCAACGAGTTCGCGACGATCGAGGAGTACAACATCCACGCCGGCGAGGTCGCCGAGCCGTTCCGCGTCGTCGTGGTCGCCAACTTTCCGGTGAACTTCAACGAGAACGCCGCCCGGCGGCTCCAGAGCATCATCGCCAGCGGCGCCCGCTGCGGCGTCTACGCGCTGATCTCGGTGGACACCAAGCTCAACATGCCCGCCGGGTTGCAGCTCAAGGACCTTGAGGCCGACTGCGTCAACCTGAGCTGGCGCGACGGCAAGCTCGGCTGGCGCGACGAGCACTTCGGCCGGTTCCCGCTGGCCCTCGACACCGTCCCCGAGCAGACGCTCTACAGCAAGCTGATGCACGACATGGGCGAGAAGGCCCGCGACGCCAACAAAGTCGAGGTGCCGTTCGACTTCATCGCTCCGACCGCCGACAAGTTCTGGAGCTGGAATAGCGGCAAGATCATGGAAGTGCCGCTGGGCCGCGCCGGCGCCACCAAGCTCCAGCCGATCACCCTCGGCAAGGGAACCTCGCAGCACGCGCTGGTGGCCGGTAAAACGGGCTCCGGCAAGTCGACTCTGTTGCACGCGCTGATCACCAACGCGGCGCTCCGGTACAGCCCAGACCAGCTTGAGCTGTACATGATCGACTTCAAGAAAGGCGTCGAGTTCAAGGTCTACGCCGAGATGGAACTGCCGCATGCGAAGGTCATCGCCGTCGAGTCCGAACGCGAGTTCGGCCTGAGCGTGCTTCAGCGGCTCGACGCCGAACTGAAGTTCCGGGGCGATCTCTATCGCGACACCGGCGTACAGGACCTCCGCGGCTTCCGCGAGGCCAAGCCCGACTACCCGATGCCGCGCATCCTGTTCATCGTCGACGAGTTCCAGGAGTTCTTCGTCGAGGACGACAAGGTCGCCCAGGAGGTCTCGCTGCTGCTCGACCGCATGGTCCGCCAGGGTCGTGCGTTCGGCGTCCACGTGATCCTCGGCTCGCAGACGCTCGGCGGAGCGTACTCGGTCGGCCGGGCGACGCTGGGTCAGATGGCCATCCGCATCGCCCTTCAGTGCAGCGAGGCCGACGCCCACTTGATCTTGAGCGAGGAGAACAGCGCCGCGCGGCTGTTGACTCGTCCCGGCGAGGCGATCTACAACGACGCCAACGGTCTACCCGAGGGAAACAACCTGTTCCAGGTCGTCTGGCTCTCCGACAAGCGCCGGCAAGAGTATTTGCAGGACATCCTCGACCTGGCCAAGTCCCAGAACCGGCCGCCGGCGTCGCCGATCGTCTTCGAGGGCAACCTGCCGGCCGATACCCGCAAGAACGCCCTCCTCAACAAGCTCCTCGAAGCGACCGAGTGGCCCGAGCAGGGGCCCCGTTACGAGCAGGCCTGGCTCGGCGACGCGATCGCCATCAAGGACCCGACCGTCGCGGTCTTCCGTCCCCAGAGCGGTTCCAACCTGCTGATCATCGGCCAGAACGCCGAGGCCGCCCTCGCGATGTTCATGATGTCGGCCGTCAGCATCGCGGCGCAGCACCCGCCGCTCAAGCGCAACGGCCTGAGGCTCTACCTGCTCGACGGCACTCCCGTCGACTCGTGGCTCAACGGCAAGCTCGGCCAGGTCGCCGACTGGCTGCCGCACAACGTCAAAAAGGTGTCCCAGCGCGACCTCGCCGCCTCGATCAACGAGATCGCCGTCGAGCTCGGCCGCCGTCGCGACAACAGCGGCGCGGCCGAGGAGCCGGCGCCGATCTACCTGATGATTTACGACCTCCAGCGGTTCCGCGACCTCCGCAAGGGGGACGACGACTTCGGCTTCTCGTCCAGCTTCGGCGAGGAGAAGACCGCCTCGCCCGGCGCCCAGTTCAGCGAGATTATGCGCGACGGGCCGCCGCTGGGAATCCACCTGATCGTCTGGTGCGACAGCGTCAACAACATGAACCGGACGTTCGACCGCAACGCCCTCCGCGAGTTCGAGCTCCGCGTCCTGTTCCAGATGAGCGCCAACGATTCGAGCACGGTCATCGACTCGCCGGTCGCCGGCAAGCTCGGCGAGAACCGCGCCCTCTTCTACAGCGAGGAGGAGAACCGGATCGAGAAGTTCCGCCCCTACGGCCTTCCCGACGACGAATGGGTCGCCGAGGTCAAGCAAAAGCTCGCGTCGCGTCCCGCCCCCGTCGAGCCCGAACCGGCCCCCGAACCCGAACCCGGGCCGGCCCTCGCGCCCGAACCGACTCCCGCGCCCGTCGTCTCCCAGGACAACGGCAACGGCCACCGCCAGCCGTTCAACGCCGACGGCCCGGTGTTCGAGGAGGACGACGACGTTCCCGTCTTCCCCCACTTCGACGACCCGTCCGAACCCGCCGAGGCCGAAACCAACCCCGACAACCTCTGAAACCGCCCCGCACGGCCCGTCCTCCTCGACGGGCCGTGAGGTCGTTCCAGTGGAAAGCGGCGCCGTGCCAGAACATCCGCGGACCTGCCTCGGGTCGAGCGTCGGCTACCACTTATCGATTGGGCCGGAGGGGACCGGCACGTGGGCCTCGAAATGGCCGGGGAGGGGCGAGCTTGGTCCGATGAGGCGCATTTCGGCGACGGCGTCGTCGAAGACTTCAGAACTGCGGAGGTTGATCAGGCGTAGATAGAGCGGCCTGGGCATCCGCGTGAAGTGCATGTACCACTTGAGGATCTTGCGGAACTGGAGGCAGGCGTAGTGCTCGCCTCGGCGCTCCAGCAGGCCGTGGAAGTGGGTCGCCATGAAGTCGACGCGCTCCTCGAAGCTCGGGTCGGGGCCGGGCTCGCCGGTGCGGCGCCAGTGGTCGAGCTGGCGGAAGAAGAACGGGTTGGCCAGCGCGCCACGCCCGATCGAGATTGCGTCGCAGCCGGTGTCGGTGAACATCGAGGCCGCATCGGTGATCGATCGGACGTCGCCGTTGGCCACGATCGGCATCGAATCGACCGCCTCGCAGACCGCGCGGATGCCGCCGCGATCGACCGAGCCGCTGAACCCCTGCGCCCGGGTCCGGCCGTGGATGATGACCGCCGCGACGCCGATTTGCTCGAACGATCGGGCGAGCGCGGGGGCCGACAGAGAGTGCTCGTCCCAGCCCAGCCGCATCTTGACCGTGACCGGCACCGACACCGAGCGGACGACGGCGGAGACCAGGTCGACGGCCCGGTCGGCCTCGCACATCAGGGCCGAGCCGCCGCCGATCCGGACGACCTTGCGGACCGGGCACCCCATGTTGATGTCCACGATCGTCGCGCCGTGGGCCTCGACGTACCGCGCGGCCTGCTCCATCTCGTGGGCGACGTGACCGTAGATCTGGATCGAGAGCGGCTTGTCGTGCTCATTCGTCTCGGACAGTTCGAGCGCCCGGCGGCGGTTCTCGATCAGCGACCGGGCGTTGACCAGGTCGGTCGTCGCCAGGCCCAGGCCGCCGCAGGCGCGGACCGCCAGCCGGAAGGCGAGGCTGGTATAACCCGCGAGCGGGGCGAGGCAGAACCGAGACGGCAACGTCACGTCGCCAATCTTGAAGGGGTCGGCGACGATCGCCGGCACGGGCGGGTACAATGGTTCGATGATGGGCAACGATCGACTCCAGCAACCAAGGCGTACGCGTCAGGCCACGATGTCATTCTATTCCGAAACGTCCGCCGGCTCGATCCAGGATCGCCGGGTTCATCAACCCGACGCCTCCGACGCCGAGTTTTTCGTGCTCACGAGCAACCTCGGCCGCGACCTTCTCGACCGGATCCGCGAGGTCCCAAACCCGGGCCCGGCCGACCTGACGCGCTGGCGCAAACTCGCCCCGGCCGAGATCGTCTCGGCCGCCGTCCGGATATCGAGTGGACGGCGCAAGGGGCTGTCGAAGTTCGCGCGCGCGGAGCGAATGTGGCTCGACCCGGTGGGGCTCGAACAGGCGACCGCCGAGAGCGTCGCCGCGCACAAGGCGAAGCGGTTCGAGGCCGGCGTGGTGGTCGACCTTTGCTCCGGGATCGGCGGCGACGCCCTCGCCCTGGCCGCCTGTTCGGACGTGATCGCCGTTGACCGCGACCCCGGCATGTGCCGGCGAGTCGCCTGGAACGCCAAGGTTTACGATCGAGCCGACCGCATCCTCCCGTGCCGGGCCGCGGCCGAATCGTTCGTGATCCCCGCTGACGCCTGGGTCCACGTCGACCCCGACCGCCGGGCTTCCGGCAAGGGCCGGTCCGTCGCACTCGAGGGCTACGCGCCGGGCCCTGATTTCCTTCGCTCGCTGATGCGGACCGTCTCCGGCGGAGCAATCAAGCTGGGACCGGCGAGCGACTTCACATCGTTCGCCGAGGCCCTCGATTGCGAGGTCGAGTTGATCAGCTTGAGCGGCGAGTGCAAGGAGGCGACCGTCTGGTTCGGCGCCGCGATCCGAGCCCGGCGGAGCGCGGTGAAGCTTCCGGAAAACGTCGTCTGGAATGATCACGACGGCGACTGGCGAACTCCGGCCTTCGCAGCTCCGGTGGGCCGATGGATTTATGAGCCCGACCCCGCGTTGACCAGGTCGGGACTGCTCGACTCGTTCGCCAACGCCCGGGGCCTGTTCCGGATCGCCTTCGACCTGCCCTACCTGACGAGCGACGAATTCCTCGCCACCCCCTGGCTTGAAGCCTTCGAGGTCCATTCCGTCCACCCGCTCGACCTCAAGCGTCTTAAGCGGCTGATCGCCGACGAGGGCCTCGGCCCGGTCACGGTCAAGCACAAGACCGCCAGGCTCACCCCTGAAGCCGTCCGTCCCTTGCTCCGCCCCACCGGTGAGCGGCCCGCCACCCTCTTCTTCACCGGCGGCGCCGGCCCCGGCCGGGCGATCGTGGGCCGGAAAGCCGGGGTTTGAGCCGCCCCGGCGCCCTCGTCTGCGATCTCGTCGCCTGCTCGGGCAGCACGGCGGTGGCCACGGTCGAGGCGGGCGGGCGGAGACGATTCGTCGGCTGCGAGATCGACGGCTGGCTGGTCAAGGCGGCCCGTGCCCGAGTCGCCGAGGCCTTGCCCGCCGTCGTCGCCGAGAACGAGCCGGAGTTTGCGACGGTCTGAACGCCGGAGCCTTGATGAAGATTCTTTTTCTCCACGGCTGGCACTCCATCCCAGGCGGCGTCAAACCGTCCTACCTGGCCAGCCACGGCCATGAGGTTGTCAACCCGGCCCTCGACGACGACGACTTCGACGAGGCCGTCCGCACGGCCCAGGCTGAGTTCGACCA
>CALCIC010000154.1 GCA_937907405.1 uncultured Isosphaeraceae bacterium
TAATGAACGGCGGGCGACGTCCGCACCACGAACGGGCTAGATGTAAACGCGCCGGTTGTAGATGTACCACTCGATCAACAGCACGACCAGGCCGGCGACGGCGATGTGCTTCCACCAGTCGAGCTTCACCACTGGGAGGCCCGAGACGCCGGCCACGGGGCTGTAGCCGATCTTGATCTTGTACGATTCGGCCTGGCTCTCGGGGGCGCCGGCGGGGATCAGGCCGCGCGGGGCGAGGTCGCTCTCGCGGAAGTCGAACAGGTTCACCGCGAACGGCAGCATCCCGTCGTTCGCCCAACGGGCCGTGTAGAGGCCGGCGACGTCGGCCTGGTTGTAGACGAACGTCCCCTGGGGGTTGCGTTCGACGGTCTCGGTCTTCGAGCCGTCGGCCGAGACGACCTGGATCGTCTTCTCGGCGGTCTCGGCCCGGAGGGGGACGGGCTTGCCGGGGCTGGCGGTCAGCTCGCTCTCGCTCCCTCGGACGTTGCCCAGCGCCTCGACGCCGTTGAACAGGAAGAGCGGGAAGCTGATGTACCGGAACCAGGTGGTGTTGGGCGTTTTGCCGTCGAGCAGCGGGAACGTCAACACGGCGTCGGTGAACCCCTCGCGCGGGACGACGAACGCCAGCGGGCCGACGTTGCTCTCGATCAGCGTGGTCGCGCCGGGAGGAAGCTCGACGATGTTCGCCTTGGCCACGTAGACCAGGGACAGGTCGCGGATGTACTGCATCATCGGATGGCCGATGTTCCAGTCGAGGATCACCGGGCTCTCGACGGCCTTCGTCTTGTCGTACAACGCGCCGGGGGGGAAGACGCCGAGGTAGAGGGCGTTGGCCTCGGGAGGCGCATCCGGCCGCCAGCCGTCGTAGACGACCAGATCGTAGCGACCTCCCCGAATCTCGCGGGCGACCTCCTCCCCCTTGGCCTCGTCGGGCGTGACGATGCGGACGTCGGCGCGATCGACGGCGGTGGGGGTGTTGAAGGCGTCGAGCAGATACCGATTCCCGGCCGAAACCGCCAGCACCTGCGCCTTGCGCGCGTTGCCGACCACGGCGAAGGCCCGGTTGTCGACCGCCAGCGCGTCCTCGACCGGCAGCCGAACCTCGTATTGAGCGAGCCGGGTTTCGGGGATGTCGAACTTGAACGCCTGATCGGCGCGGGGGGGGATCTCAAGGGCGACGGCGTCGACCAGCGCGCCGGCGTCGCCGGGCTTGTCGAGCTGGCGGCGAAAGAGCTGGGCCTCGGTCTTGACGGGTTCGGCCCGGTAGTTGTGGGCCCGGCCGAAAAGCTGGTAGACGTCGGGCCGATCGTCGCTGATCCGCCCTTGCAGAGCGACGACCGCCACGTTGTCGGACGGGTTGTGGACTTCGGCCCCGGAGTCGACGGCGGCCGAGCCCTCGCCGGGGGGCGAATAGGGGGGGGGCGGAGGGCCGATCACGACGACCTCGGGCTCCAGGTTGCCGAGGCTGAACCCGTCGACGTCCGCGAACCCGCCGTCGGTGTAGATGAACAGCTTGGGCGTGACCTGGTCGGAGGCGACGACCCCCTCGCCGATCTGCCTGGAGGGGTTCGCCAGCCCGGCGGCCACCTGGAGCGCCTCGCGGAGCGACGTCGACGACTGGGTCGGCTCGATCGCGTCGATCCGTCGCAGCAGCAGCCGCTTGTCCCCCGTGTAATTCGAGACCACCCGGGCGGAATCGGCGAACGAGACGATCATCGCCAGGTCGTCCCCCCCCATGTTCCGCACGACCTTGCGGGCCTCCTCGCGCGCCTGCTCCAGCCGGGTGGGGGGCGCGTCGGTCGCCGACATGCTGGCCGAGTTGTCGATCAGAAGCACGAACCGTTGCGACCGGCCGCTCGTCCCCTTCATGCGGGGGCCGGCGAGCGCCAGCATCGTCAGCGCGATGACAAGGAGTTGAAGGAACAGCAGCAGGTTGCGCCTCAGCTTCTGGAACAGGCTGTTGACGTGCAGATCCTCAAGGCTTTTCCGCCAAAGCAGCGTGCTTGAGACCGTCACCGGCCGCCGACGGAGCTTGAGGAAGTACAGCGCGACGATCCCGACCGGCACGGCGGCGAGCGCCCACCACGCCGCGGGGCCGAGCGGCGAACGGAATTCGATCGACCTCAACACGTCCCAGGGCATCGTCCGAGTCCTCCGGCGGTCGGGTCAGAGTTCGGGGCCGCCGCCGGCGAGGTCCGAATGCTCGCCCTTGCGCCTCATGATCATCATGTAGAGGACGTAGGCGACGAGCAGGCCGCCGAGCGCGTAGAACACGGCCGGACTTGTGATTGAAAAGCGTTCCATGGAAAAGCACCTCGTCGGGCGATCCGCCCTCGTTCCAAGTCAACGGACCAGGCCGCGCTCGCGAAGGTAGTTGAGGATCAGCTTGTCGAAAGGGTATTGATTGGTCGTGAAGATGTACGTGATCCCGCGCCGGTTGCACCATTCCTTGAGGCCGCCGACGAACGCGTTGAGGTTGTCCTTGTACCGTTTGAGCAACGGCGCGCTCATGGTGATCTCGGCGACGTCGTCGTCCTCGCAGTCGACCAGCCGGAGGTCGCCGACCAGCTCGGGCTCGACCTCCTCGCGGCTCAGGACGTGGACGACGTAAACGTCCATGTTGCGGGCGAGCAGGTAGCGGAGGGCGTCCTCGTAGCCGTGCTTGTCGAGGAAGTCGGAGATCACCACGACCACCCCCTTGCCGCCGTGCCGGATCGCGAAATCGCGAGCGGCCGATGTGAGATCGCTCTCGCCGGTCGACTGAAGCCGTTCAAGGTACTGGACCACCCGCC
>CALCIC010000155.1 GCA_937907405.1 uncultured Isosphaeraceae bacterium
AGGCGTCGAACCAGGCGTCGGGGATCTCCGAGAGAACGTTGATGCGCGCTCGGACGTCCTCGCTCCGCTTCGTGTCGTGGGTCGAAAGGGCCGACAGCGCGTACGGGTAGCGGCGCGCCCGGGCCTCGTTCCAGCGGTGGAGCGAGGCCGGCGAGGCGCCGAACCGGTCGGGCTCGCCGCCGACCTCGTTGAGCGATGCCAATCGATTATAGATATAAAATGACGTGTCTTCAATTCCCTTGGCGGTGACCGGCGCGGTGACCTGCTGGAACTTGCCGGCGAAATCGGCCTGGTCGGGCTCGTGCTCCGGGACGGGTTCGGGGGCCCCCGGCCGATCGAGCAGCGCCCGGCGCTGGAACTCGAAAACCGAACGGCTGATCAGGGGGTTGCGCCGCGCGGCGGTGCGGATCGCGCGGTCGATCAGGTCGCGGTCGTGGTCGCCGACGTGGTCTCGCGTGATGTAGCTGCGGTAGACCGGGAACGCCGCGATCACCTCGCGCAGGGCGGTGCGAAGCATGCTGTTGGTGAAGTCGCGGGCGCGGCGGTCGCGCAGCGCGATCCTTTCGAGCTGGTACGCCAGAACGTGGAGTTCGCTGGCCAGCGACGCCTCCATGATGAGGTCCTTCTTGGCGTAGACGACTTCCTTGTAGGTGGCGTCGTCGCCGATCAGCTCGTGGTATTCGCGGGTGAACCGGCCGGCGGTCGTCGTATCGACGAACAGGCCGTTGATGCGGTTGAGCGCGTCGTAGCCCGACGTGCCGTGCGTGGGCCACTCGTTGGGGAGCGACTCGTCGAAGGCGAGGATCTTCTCGACGACCACGTACAGCCGGGGCGGCCATCCGGCCCCCGGCGCCGAGGCCGCCGCCATCTCGCGGAGCAACGGCTCGACGTCGACCCACGGCGTCGTCTCGGCGTCGGGCCCGTTCTCGTGCCGACGCCTGGCCGTCAGCAGGATGAACATCTCTTGCAGACGTTGGAGATACGTCAGCGGATCGAGGAGCCCGTCGGGGTGGTCGATCCGCAGGCCGACGGCGTCGTGGCGGGCGACGATCTCAAGTACAAGCTGATGCGTGGCTCGAACGACCTCGTAGCGATCGGCGCGAAGCGCGACCAGCGCGTTGACGTCGAAGAACCGCCGGTAATTGATCTCGTCGGAGGCGACGCGCCAGTAGGCGAGGCGATACGGCTGCGCTTCGAGCAGCGCGTCGAGCGAGTCGAAGCTCCGCGCGTCGCCGACGACGCCGTTGAGCGACGCCAAAGCCGTCGACACGGCCTCGGCGATCACCGGCTGATCGTTCAATAGATCGGAGAGCCGACGCTTGACGATCTCTTTCTCTCGGTTGCGTTCGGCGATCTGGGCCGGGTCGGCCTCGTCGTGCGGCGGCAGATTGCGCGTGGCGGTGAGGATGCTCTGAAGTTCGAGGGCGGCGGGATCGTCGACGCCGAGGGCCGTGGTGACCGGCTCGACCGCCGGTTCCAGGATCGCCTGATAGCTGCGGGGATCGAGCGGGAACCGGTGGTCGTGGTACTGGACGTGGAACGCCCCGGCTTCCTGTCCGAGCCGCAGCTCCCCTTTCTCAAGCACGTCGCCGTAGAGGCCTCCCAGGAACGGCAGCAGCACGCGGCCTCGATTGTCGGGGCGGGTGGGCGCGGCCCAGTCGATATCGAAGCGACCGGCGAAGATCGACGCCTGGCCGTTCTCGAGTACGTCGTTCCACCAGGGGTTCTCGTTGCCGAGGATCCCCATGTGGTTGGGGACGACGTCCAGGATCAGACCGAGGCCGTGCGCGCGGAGGGCTTCCATCAGCGCTTCGTGGTCTTCGTCGGAGCCGATCTCGGGGTTGAGCTGACTATGGTCGGTGATGTCGTAGCCGTGGGTGCTGCCGGGCGCGGCCTTCAGGTAGGGCGAAACGTAGCATTCGGTGATCCCCAGTTTCGCGAGATACGGAACGACGGCCGCCGCGTCGCGGAACGTGAAGCCGGCGTGGAGCTGCATGCGGTACGTGGCCGTCGGCACGACCCGCCGCGCGCTGATCTCGTCGAGGGCCGCCGCGAGCAACCGCCCGGCGTATCCAGTCAGAGCCTCGCGGTCGGCCTTCTCGGTGAGGGCCGCGGCCGGCGGCCCTTGATCGCCAGTGGGTGTTTCCATCTTGGTGTTTACTCCCAATTCATTTGGGTCCATCTGGTCGTGTTCGAACGACGTCCCGCGTCAGTACGAAACGAGTCAAACCTCGCGGGACGGCGACCGTTGCGGCGACGGCAAGGGGGGCGAGGGCTTTCGCGCCTCGCGACGGAGCGCCTCGGCCTGCGATCGCGAGACCGTCGGTTGAGATTCGTCCTTGTCTCTCGTCAGGAAGACGACCATCGACCGGTCGCGCAGGCTATAGACGGAGCCCCCTGCCAGGACGACGGATTCCGGCGCGTCCTCGTAGGTCTCGATCACGCGTTCCCAAACATGTTCGAATCTGGTTTCCGGCAGGCGGAACTCGATCGGTTCGTGATGCGCGTTCATCAAGATCAGCGTGGTGTCGTCGATGATCGGCTCGCCGCGCTCGTCGACGTCGTCGATGAGGTCGCCGGCCAGTCGAACGCCCAGGCACTTGACGTGGCCCTGCTCCCAGTCGTCGTCGGTCATCTCGCCGCCGCTCGGGTCCAGGAACGAAATGTCCTTGACGTCCGAGCCCCGGAGCGCCCGCCCCTGGAAGAACTTTCGCCGCTGGAAGACCGGATGCTCGCTCCACAGTTGCGTCAACGACCTGGTGAATTCGAGCAGGTCGTTCTGGACGTCGTG
>CALCIC010000156.1 GCA_937907405.1 uncultured Isosphaeraceae bacterium
GAGCCGCACGAACCCCGCCATCTCTCGGACGTAACCGAACGTGCCCGAGGCCACGAGCACCGGGTTTTGAAGCGACAACCGTCCCAGCGTCATCCGTAAGTCGACCACCGACACCCTCCACCCGCCTTGCGATCCAACGCCCCAATCCGCGCGCGATCAGATGCGACGCGCCTCTGCAATCATCGCGATTTCGAACCCAAACTTCCACTGGAGCGACCGATCGATCGATTCTCGGGCGGCGCCCCGAGATCCGACCTAAACCTCCAAGACGAAGGCCGAACTCCGCTCGCGAGGCGCCGGCGATCATGAAATGCAATTATTCTGGGTCACAGGGCTCGATGCCCGTGGGTATGCGTGATAACGTGACGGCGAAAGTTTTCGAAACTTGATCATGCTCCGCGTTCGGTTTGATCGTATTGCTCTCTCTTCACGATCGTAGCAGAGGAGCCAAGTCATGATCCGCCGTCGTCCCGGATTCACGTTGATCGAGCTATTGGTGGTGATCGCGATCATCGCGGTCCTGATTGCGCTTCTGCTGCCGGCCGTGCAGGCGGCGCGCGAGGCGGCCCGACGCATCCAATGCGTCAACAACGTCAAACAACTCGGCCTGGCGATGCACAATTACCACGAATCGAACGGCAGCTTCCCGTCTTCGAAGATCTTCAACGCGCAGACCCGCCCCTGCACCAACACGAACTTCGGCAAGGGCTGCCAGAATACGCCGTGGTTCGTCCTGATGCTCCCGCTGTTTGAACAGGGGGCGATGTACAACGCGTTCAATTTCTCCGTCGGCACGGAAGGCCCGATGTCCGGCTCGGGGCCGTTGGGCTTCTTGGTCAATTCGACGGTGCTCACCACCAAGATCGGCATCTTTCAGTGCCCGAGCGACACCCAGAATATGATCAATCTGCCGCTCGTCCTGGCGCCCATGGGGGTGTCGTTGCCGCCGTTCCAGGCGACCAAGGGCAATTACGCCGTGCATTGGGGGAACACCGACTTCGGCCAGGGGGTCCACGACAGCTACTTCACCGCCGCGCTTCACCTGCAATCGGCGTTCGGGCTCAACGGAACCGGAAGCGGTCCGTCGTTGGTCACGGTGGCCTCGGTCACCGACGGGCTGAGCAACACGGTCTTCATGAGCGAGGTCTTGCAAGGGGCGAGCGACGACGTCCGAGGCACGCTCTGGGTCGACAACCCGGGCGCGGGGTCGTTCATGACCCGGTTCACTCCCAACGGGTCGATCGACTACGTTCCCCGCATCGCCCCCTGGAGCGGCGCCGGGATTCCGACGCTGGGCAACAACATGGACAATTTGCCCACCTTCGGCGGCAACGCCCCGGGCCAGAGCCCCGCCGCGCCGGGAAGTTTCTGCGACAGCCAGCCGGCCCAGAAGCTGGCGTGCTTCTCGCAGGCGAAGGACGGCGGATGCTTCTCGGGCGCGCGAAGTCGCCATCCCGGCGGCGTCAACTGCCTGTTCGGCGACGGCTCGGTGCGGTTCGCCAAGGACAGCGTCAGCGCCATGACCTGGATTCAAATCGGCTCCCTGAACGGGGGAGAGGTCGTCAGCGCGGATTCCTATTGATTGAGTATTGCCGTTCCGTGTTGCAAGGAAGCCGCCTTGGGAGGGTAATTAGGCTGGATTTGGAAAATTAAGCGAGGCGGCGCGCGATTCACCCGCGCGTCGGCATGGAGGTGAATGGACGCTGGGGCCCACCCTCGCCGAAGTGATCGCCTGATGATACTATTGATCCAACCGCCCCCCGACGCTGGGAGGGCGTTCTCGTCCGGTTCACTCGTATTTCGCGCTCGCCGTTATTCTGAGCCAGTGAGGAGTCGAACTTCTATGTCGAAGTCGAACGTTTCGAGAACACGTGGGTTCACGCTGATCGAGCTTCTGGTCGTCATCGCGATCATCGCGGTCCTGATCGCCCTGTTGCTGCCGGCCGTGCAG